>DRLG01000221.1 GCA_011053135.1 Chromatiales bacterium | reverse complement strand
GGTTGGGCCTGCTCAATGTTCACTGGAGTGTCGATGGGTGAGGGGGTTTCACGGGTCGATTCAGATGCCGCCACTGGTTGCAGCCAGCTATTCACCCGTTTCAGATCTTCACTGCTCAGGATGCCTGCAGCCTGTTTCAGGCGTAGTGTGTGGAGGATGTAGTCATAGCGTGATCGGGCGTGGTCGCGCTGTGCTCGGTAGAGATCACGGCGAGCATCGAGCACATCGACGGTGGTGCGAGTGCCGACCTCAAGCCCCGCTTCGGTGGCATCGAGCGCACTTTGCGCCGAGACGACCGCCTGCCCCAGCGCCTTGACGCGGTTAATTTCAGCCAGCACGCTAAGGTAAGCATCGCGCGCCTGGCGCAGTGTTGCGCGGCGCTGCTGCTCAAAGTTCTCGCGCGACTGCTCGGCGAGGTGGCGGGCCTGACGGACGCGAGCGCTGGTGCCCCCCCCCTGAAAAAGCGGCATATTGAGCCGTAGCTCTATCGCCTGGTTTTCAGATTCATTATTACCAAAGTTACCGCCTTTCGAATTACTGTAGATGTGGCTTGCGTTGAGTTCAAATGTAGGGAGGTGGCCTGCGCGCTGGCGTTTGATCTCTTCGAGCGCTCTGTTATAAACGAATTCAGCGGCGATTAGCTGGAAGTTCTGGTTAAGAGCAGTATCACCCCATTTATTGATGTCGGCCGGCTGCGGGGTGATCAGCGGTGTGTCGCTCGACAGTACAGCCAGCGCTTTATAATCATGGCCCGTGATCTCGGTCAGCGCTTCGTACTGGCTGGCGAGCAGGTTTTCGGCGAGAATCTCCTGTGCCGTGATGAGATCATAGGCAGCATGAGCCTCATGAACATCGGTGATGGCGATCAGACCTACTTCAAAGCGCTGCCGTGTCTGTTCTAGCTGGCGTTCAATAGCGCGCTTCTCAGCGCGTGCAAATTCAAGCGCATCGAGCGCTGCAAGCGCATCGAAATAGCGCTCTGATATACGCACCATTAACTCCTGTTGTGCAGCTGAGAGTTTAGCTCTGGCTTCGCCAATCGAGTCGTCACTCTGGCGCAGCTGGATAAAGTAATCATAGTTAAACAGAGGCTGGGTCAGGGAGAGGGTGTAACCGCTGCTATCGAATTTCTTTGTACCAAGTGAAAAGAAGCCAGAGGCAAGGGTTTTCTGTCTGTTGTCGGCCTTGTTTGCACTGAAATTGATCAATGGAAAGAGCAGCGCACGGCTCTGATTTTTTGTCTCAAGGGTGGCGTGGTAAGCCGCTTCAACAGCGCGGTACTGCGGATCATTTTCGATCGCAAGTTGATAGATCTCATACAGGGAAGCGGGCCCGGTGTTGGCACTAATGGAGGGCGTACTACCTATCAGGATCAGAATGACCAGGTACTTTGCACATGTTCTCACCATAGCATCAATCTTAGCCGATCTGTCGCCGCTTGTGTCTGCTGTATGTGGTAGCGAGAGCGGTTACTGAACTGAATCCAGGGTGTCGGTTAAAAGACAAAAGGGCTTGGCCTGGTGGCGTTAATCAGTTCGGGTAGCTCTGTTTCAAACAGCTGTTCACTGACGAAGCTACCATCGTCGGTACGGTGCAGTAGCGTGGCGTGCATCGCCGGTGCCAGACCGAGTATGGCGAAAATACGGCCGCCACGGTTAAGCAGCTTTGCAAAACTGTCTGGTAGAGAGGGGAGTGAGCCGGTGATGACAATGGCATCGAACGTTTCATCGCTTTGCCAGCCCTGAGAGGCATCACCGCACGCTAAGGTGATATTGGTTATGTTGTGTGCTTTGAGTCGCTTGCCCGCTTCCTCGATGAAGTCAGGAAAGATATCGACCGATGTGACATGGCTGCTCGCAGCGGCCAGCATCGAGGTCACATAGCCGCTGCCGGTGCCGATCTCCAGCACGTTGTCGCTTTTAGTGAGCCCTAGCGCCTGTAGCATCCTCGCTTCAACGATGGGGTGCATCATCACCTGATCATGAGCCAGTGGGATACCGATATCGGCATAGGCCAGGGTACGATACTCTTCAGGTACAAACTGTTCGCGCGGGGTGTTTTCGAGCAGCTCAAGGGTCGCCGGGTCGAGCACATCCCATGGGCGTATCTGCTGTTCGATCATGTTGAAACGCGCTTTTTCTTCAAATGCCGTATTCATGGCCCGCTACCTACCCTCAAAGTCAGTTTGGTTTATCTGTATTCGTTAGCCCCACCACTACGGTGGTGGACGGAACGGCCAAGATTATTCGTTTTACTAGGCCATGGCAAGTGATCGCGCTAGTTTTATATTGTTTGTTATACTGTTCGCAGTTATGTAACATTATGTTTTATATGGAAATATGTAGTCTTGATGTGGTATGTTCGCTTGCATCTATAGTGAGCATCGTTTAGATTTGCGGCTTCCCGCCGCGATTAAACCTGCTGTTTTTTGCTCTGATCGGGTTTGGCGCATGAGTGAGCGGCGTTCTGTTGTATATTAAGGAAAGATTTTATGAGTGCGATCCCCGAAGAGTTTTTGAGTCAAATGGCCCACCTGGAAAAGGATACGGTTTCGCCGTTCCCGAATTCAAAAAAGATCTACGTTGAGGGAAGCCGCGCCGACATCCGTGTGCCGATGCGTGAAATTTCGGTTGGGGATACCCTTATAAATGCGGGGAGCAAAGGCGGAGCCAGCCGTAGCGAACCCAATGCTGCGGTTCGCGTCTATGACACCTCTGGCCCATATACCGATCCCGCTATCTCAATCGATCCGCGCAAAGGGGTGCCCGATGTGCGTAGCGCATGGATCGAAGAGCGCAATGATACTGAATTATTGAGTGGGCTCAGTTCTGAGTATGGCCGTCAGCGCGCTGCCGATGCGTCGCTGGATCACCTGCGTTTTGACCACATTCGCACACCGCGAAAGGCAAAAAGTGGTTGCAATGTGTCGCAGATGCACTACGCGCGCAAGGGGATCATCACCCCAGAGATGGAATATGTCGCAATCCGCGAAAATATGAAGCTGGAAGAGGCGCGCCTCAATAGCCAGGAGGCAGGGCGCGGTGATATCGATCTCTCTCTGTTGACGCAGCAGCACCCGGGTCAGTCGTTTGGTGCCAGCGTGCCGCAGGTGATCACCCCGGAATTTGTACGCGATGAGATCGCTCGTGGTCGCGCCATCATCCCGGCCAACATCAACCATCCGGAGTTGGAGCCGATGATCATCGGGCGCAACTTTCTGGTGAAGATCAACGGCAATCTCGGCAACTCAGCGGTCACCTCTGATATTGAGCAGGAGGTCGACAAGATGGTGTGGGGAATTCGCTGGGGCTCAGACACCATTATGGATCTCTCTACCGGCAAAAACATTCACGAAACGCGCGAGTGGATCGTGCGTAACAGCCCGGTGCCGATCGGCACGGTGCCGATCTATCAGGCGCTGGAAAAAGTTAACGGTAAAGCCGAAGAGCTGACATGGGAGATCTTCCGCGACACGTTGATCGAACAGGCCGAACAGGGGGTCGATTACTTTACCATTCACGCCGGTGTGTTGCTGCGCCATGTGCCGCTGACTGCGAAGCGGCTGACCGGCATCGTCTCACGTGGTGGTTCGATCATGGCGAAGTGGTGTCTTGCGCATCACAAAGAGAACTTCCTCTACACCCATTTCGAAGAGATCTGCGAAATCATGAAGGCGTATGATGTTTCGTTTTCGCTTGGTGACGGCTTGCGCCCGGGATCGATTGCCGATGCCAATGACGAAGCGCAGTTTGGTGAGCTCGAAGCGCTCGGTGAACTGACTAAAATCGCATGGAAACATGACGTGCAGACCATTATCGAAGGGCCGGGTCATGTGCCGATGCACCTGATTAAAGAGAATATGGAGAAGCAGCTTGAGTGCTGTGATGAAGCGCCGTTCTACACCCTTGGCCCACTGACCACTGATATTGCGCCGGGGTATGACCACATCACCTCCGGCATCGGTGCCGCGATGATCGGCTGGTATGGCTGCGCAATGCTCTGTTACGTCACCCCCAAAGAGCATCTCGGCCTGCCAGATCGCGACGATGTAAAAGAGGGGATCATCACTTACAAAATCGCAGCGCACGCCGCCGATCTCGCCAAAGGGCACCCGGGCGCGCAAGTGCGCGATAACGCTCTATCAAAGGCGCGTTTTGAGTTTCGCTGGGAAGATCAGTTTAACCTCGGGTTAGATCCAGACCGCGCACGTGAATACCACGACGAAACGATGCCAAAAGATTCCGGAAAAGTTGCTCACTTCTGTTCCATGTGTGGCCCTAACTTCTGTTCGATGAAGATTACGCAGGATGTACGCGACTACGCGGCGAAACAGGGGGTGACAGAGCAGGAGGCGATACAGAAGGGGATGGAAGAGAAAGCGGTGCAGTTTGTTAAAGATGGCGCGGAGATTTATAAAAAGGCGTAACAGGGGGTTGAGCCGTGGGTCTCTGGAAAAGTCGCCTTCGGGCGGCTTTTTATATGGGTCACCTGAGGGTTAAAGCGCCGAAGATGGCTGGGTACTAGCACTAAACCCATGCTGCCGCCACGCCTCATAGAGAAAAATTGCAACAGCGTTGGAGAGATTAAGACTGCGGCTGTCGGCCAGCATCGGGATGCGCAGGATCTGTTCGGTCGGTAGTGATCTCAATATCTCAGTGGGGAGGCCGCGAGACTCGGGGCCGAACAGCAGCGCATCATTCTGATCATATTCGATCTCGGTGTGATGGCGAGACCCTTTGGTGGAGCAGGCGATCAGGCGTGTCGGCGCTACTTTTCTGATGAAGCTGTCGAGGTCGTCATACTCTTTGATCGATGCAAACTCGTGGTAGTCTAGCCCGGCGCGGCGCAGGCGTTTATCATCGAACTCAAACCCGCAGGGGTGAATCACATGTAGCTGCGCCCCACTGTTGGCACAAAGGCGTATAATGTTGCCGGTGTTGGGTGGAATCTCCGGCTGGTAGAGTACGATGTGAAACATGGCGGGAATATACCACAGCCTGTGCGAATGAACGGTTTTTGATAAAGGGTAGCGATTTGAGCAATCAAGATGAGCGGTTAGCGGTTGAGTTTTGCGGCATGAAGTTTTCAACCCCGCAGGTGTTGCTGTCGGGGTGTGTCGGTTTTGGTGAGGAGTACACCCGCATCGAAGGTTTTTCAAATCGTGATGTCGGTGCGATCTGCCTCAAGGGGACCACCGGCACGGCGCGCCCCGGAAATGCGCCGCACCGCGTTACCGAAACCCCGGCGGGGATGATCAACGCCATCGGCCTTCAGAATCCTGGCGCGCCGTATGTGGTGGATGAGATCCTGCCGACGCTCGATTTTGAAGAGACCCGTTTTATCGCCAACGTCTCCGGCTCAACCGTTGAGGAGTATATTGAAGTGACGCGTCTGTTTGACGCTTCACCCATCGACGCGATCGAGATCAACATCTCCTGCCCCAACGTCAAAGAGGGCGGTGTCGCCTTTGGGAATGACCCTGAAATGTCGGCGCGGGTGGTCGAGGCGTGTCGTG
>DRLG01000220.1 GCA_011053135.1 Chromatiales bacterium | reverse complement strand
TCATCGGCAGCCATAGAGATAGTGGATAGCGCCAGTAGTGAAATGCCCAGTAGGGCGCAACCTGCTATCGCAAAAAGCGGGCTTCGATTCGATTGTAGTAATGGTGACATGGCTCTTCCTTTTTAGCTGATATCTAAATGGTGATATTGTGACTATACTACTGATGAGAGATCACTACAGGGTGGAGTTTTGCACAGGGGGTAGTGAATGACAAATAGCGAGAGACGGGGCGTGGCTCCGATCGAGCTGCTTGTAGCCGGTGATCCTAAACTGATCGTATGATACGCCGATAGGCATATTTAAGGGGTGTGAATCTTAAATAACGGAGTGAAGATGAGCGAACGCACGATGGGTATCTCAGACCTGGCTGTGACTTTTATTGAGCCCTCCTCAACACAGCGACGGGTGATCTCTGGTCATTTGAATCGTCTCGGGCTGAGTAAAATTGACTGGTTTAACGATGGTGAGTCGGCATTGAAAGATATGCATCAGTATCAGCCCGATTTAGTTGTCAGTGCGATGCACCTGCCTGATATGAGCGGCACCGAACTGGTACAGCAGATGCGTGCCGATGAAACGCTTGAACATATCCCCTTTATGGTGATCTCCAGCGAGCACTCCGATACATTTCTTGAGCCCGCACGGCAGGCGGGGGTGGTGGCGATTCTTTCAAAGCCATTTGATCCCGAGGATTTAAAAAAAGCACTCTATTCGACGCTTGAATTTATCGAGCCGGATAACGCAACCCTGGCTGATGTCGACCTTGATGACTTACTGGTGCTGGTGGTGGATGATAGTTTGACTGCACGCAAACATATCTGCCGTGTATTAAATAATCTCGGAATTGAGAATATCGTACAGGCTGTCAATGGTCATGAGGCACTTGAGTGCATGGCGCATCAGCTGTTTGACCTGATTGTGACAGATTACAACATGCCCGAGATGGATGGTCAGGAGCTAACCCGCTATGTGCGTGAAAAAGGGCTGCAGAAATCGATCCCGATTCTAATGGTGACCAGTGAAGCGAGCAGTAGTCATCTGGCGGGGATTAAGCAGGCGGGTGTCTCTGCACTATGTGACAAGCCGTTTGAGCCGGGCGAAGTGAAGTCACTCATCAGAAGGATTCTTAGCGAATGAAAAAGGTAACGTCTCTAGCGAATATCCAGGGCTATCATGCGCATGTCTACTTCGATGCGGCCACGCTAGAGCAGGCGCGGCAGTTGTGTGAGGATGCTGCCGATCTGTTTGAGGTCGAGATGGGGCGTCTACATCAGAAGCCGGTTGGCCCGCATCCGTGCTGGAGCTGTCAACTGGCTTTCTCTCCATCCCAGTTTGCAAATGTCGTTCCCTGGCTGGCGATGCAGCGCGATGGGCTGACGGTGCTAGTACACCCGCAGAGCGGTGATGAGCTGCGCGATCATCGCGATTATGCATTCTGGATGGGGAAGGTTGAGACGCTCGACCTCAGTCGGTTTATCAAATAAGTGTAACCTCAGAAACATCACTATGGCGAACGGTTATCGCCTTTCCGGACGGCGCTCTGTTTTTATGCCCAAAGCACTTTCGGGCAGATCCTCCGGGTTTTAAGCGGTTTTATTCGGTTGTCGCCTCGGGCAGGGTCTTACCTGTATTTAAAATACCATTGGGGTCGAACTGCTGTTTAATCTGGCGCATTAATGTGAGCGTGGTTTCATCGATCTCTCGCCGCACAAATTCCCGCTTCACAATACCAATGCCGTGCTCACCGGAGATGGTGCCGTTTAATGTTAGCACCAGATCAATCACCGCATCGAGACACTGCTCCGCTGCCTGCATCTGTTGCGGGTCATCGGGGTCGAGTAGCAGATTGGTGTGCAGGTTGCCGTTACCGGCGTGACCGAAATTTACGATTGGAATGTTGTGCTGTTTCGATAGCTGCTGCAGGCCGCGCGTTAGCGCGGGCAGTGATGAGACCGGCACTACGATATCCTCGTTAATCTTCCTGGGGGCGACGTTACGCAGCGCCGGCGATAGCGCCTTGCGGGTGTTCCACAGCGCCTGAATCTCCGCGCGGGTGGCAGCCGTCTGTAGTTTAATCAGGCCGCTATTACGGGCGGCCTCACTCACCTTTTCGACCGCCTCATTGAGGCCTGCATTTAGGCCGTCGACCTCTATCATCAACATCGCCCCCGCCCCTTCTGGCAGGTCGGACTTTGAGTAGTTGCGAATCATCTCAATCGCGGTGCCGTCGATAAACTCCAGCGCACAGGGCACCACCGCTTGCGCCATAATCGCTGAGACCGCGCTGGCGGCGTCGTCGATTGTCGCGTAGATCGCCTGCAAGGTGCGCTTCGCCTCCGGCAGTGGTGTGAGTTTGAGAGTCGCCTCGGTGATGATCGCTAGCGTCCCTTCGGAGCCGATCAGCAGCCGGGTAAGGTCGTAACCGACGACCCCTTTGGTGGTGTAGACACCGCAGCGTATCTCGCGCCCATCACCGGTGATCGCTCGCAGCCCGAGGGTGTTTTCACGCGGCGTGCCATACTTGACCGCGCGCGGTCCGGATGAGTTGTAGGCGAGATTGCCGCCGACAGTGCAGACAGCTGCGCTAGTGGGGTCTGGCGGCCAGAAGAAACCGTGTTCGCCGGCCGCCTCCTGAACCTCCTGATTGGTGACGCCAGGGGTGACCACCATCACGCGGTTGGCAGGGTCTACCTTAATGATCTGGTTCATGCGCTCAAATGAGAGCACCACGCCACCAGCAATCGGTACCGTTGCTCCGGTGGTGCCGGTCCCTTTACCGCGTGCGGTGATGGCGATTTTATGTTGATTGCAGAACTGAACGATGTGGCAGGTCTGTGCATGATCCAGTGGGAAAATGACAGCCTCGGGTAGCGCCTCGCGGCGACTATTATCGTAGCCGTATGGCCAGCAGTCGGCGGGGGCGTGCAGCAGCTGCTGCTCACCAACAATGGCGCGTAGCGACGCCAGGAGCGCTGGTGTCATCACCTTTCCCTGCCTGTTAAGCCTCTATGTATTCAAAGACTTTAACGACACCCTGCACCCCTTTCACACGCTGTGTGATTTTGGCCGCGGCATCTCCCTCTTCACGGGTGACAAGCCCCATCAAGTAGACAACACCGCGCTCGGTGACGACCTTGATATAAGCGCTGGAGAGCCCTTTGGCGCTGATTAAAGTGCTTTTGACTTTAAATGTAATCGCGGCATCATTATTCTGT
>DRLG01000219.1 GCA_011053135.1 Chromatiales bacterium | reverse complement strand
CCGACTTCAAAGCGATGGGGGCACTGGATGTCATCCCCAAACCCTTCGACCCGATGAACCTCTCGACCTGCATTAAGAAAATCTGGGAAACTCGCCCGACGGCGGTTGAATCATAAAAAGCCGAACTATTCGGCATAATTGCACTGCATAATATGAGACCTTTGCACGATTGTTCTTTTGCCCTCTGGCGGCGTTAAAAGCGTACTCAATCGGTCATTTATAGCGATAAACTCCCTCATTCCGTGCGCTTTTGCCTGGCCAGAGAACAAAATTCCTGCTCGTGCAAAGGTCTCAATATAACTCTTCAATCCAGAGGGTTTTATTCTGGTATAAATAGCACAAGGATTTACCTATAATCACGCCCAGATATTCTTTACGCCGTTTGGGAGAGACCATGATCCGCAGCGCTTACACTAAAAGCCTTTTTTTGCCACTGCTTGTACTACTTGCTGCGCTGACGGGATGCTCCTCGGGCAGCGTTCCGGTTGGTGATGAAGATGAAGCTATGCGTATTGCCGAAAGCTACTACACGCTACTCCAGAATGGTGAATTAGCCAAAGCCGTCGAACTTTATGAGCCAGACCAGCAGGGCCACTGGGCGATGTTTCTGCAGGACCAGGCGAAAAAACTGGGGCCACTAACCCAGTATTCATTCAAAAGTAATACCGTTAATACCGTCTTCAGCGGAAAATTCTACATCTATCAAATCAGCACCCGCTACGGTGACCAGCTTGCCGATGAGATCCTGACGCTGTTTTTACATGTGGATGACAACACAATCCATATCGCCTCTCACAAAATTAACCTTGCCCGTAAAGCGACGGCACAGACCACACAGACGACAGATCCCTAAGCGATGCCACCAGGCGCTACCGCCGGTCGAGGCGGCGGTAGGAGATCGCCTCACTAATGTGCTGCGTAGTGATCGCCTCAACGGAGGCGAGGTCTGCAATCGTCCGGGCAACCTTTAAAATACGGTGGTAAACCCGCGCGGAAAGCCCCAGCTGGCGGCTCGCCTGCTCCAACAGCTGCGCACTTTCGTGACTGATCTGGCAACTGTTCTCAATCTCCCGAATCCCCAGCGCGTGGTTCGCCTTACCGCAGCGGCTCAACTGACGATCACGCGCGGCCTGCACCCGTTTCCGCGCCATCATGCTTAAATCTTCTGCGGAGGCTGGCGCTGTTTTCAGCTCATCAAACGGCACTGCCGGCACTTCAATATGCATATCGATACGATCCAATAACGGCCCCGAAAGCCGTGAGCGATAACGACGCACCTGCTCCAGACTGCACTGGCAACGCCCATTTTTATCCCCCAGATAACCGCAGGGGCAGGGGTTCATGGCGGCAACCAATTGAAAACGGGCGGGAAATTCCGCCTGCCGCGCCGCCCGCGAAATGACGATCTTTCCTGACTCCAGCGGTTCACGCAGCACCTCCAGCACACGCCGGTCAAACTCCGGTAGCTCATCGAGAAACATCACGCCGTTATGTGAAAGCGAAATCTCACCCGGCCGTGGCTGACTGCCACCCCCCACCAGCGCCACCCCGGAGGCGGTGTGGTGCGGAGTACGGAATGGGCGCCGGTTGAGCGTTGCGGGCACAAAGCCGTCGTGACTAATCGAATTGATCGCGGCCGACTCCAGCGCCTCTTTTTTACTCATCTCCGGCAGGATACCGGGCAGGCGGCTTGCCAGCATGCTCTTACCAGTGCCAGGGGGGCCGATCATCAACAGGCTATGGCCTCCCGCCGCCGAGATCTCCAGGGCGCGCTTGGCGTGATGCTGCCCACGAATATCGGAGAGATTGGGATAACCGCCCGGCTCGCTACCATTACCAGAATAAGCGTGCGGCTTAAGGGGCTGATTGCCGTGCAGATGGCCAGACACATCCAGCAGGTGACGCGCCCCAAGCACGGTTGCCCCCTCGACCAGCGCCGCCTCGTTGCTGTTATCGAGCGGCACGACCAATGCGCGCCCACTGGCACACGCCTCCATCGAGACCGGCAATACGCCGCGCACCGGGCGCAGCTCACCACTCAACGCCAGTTCACCGATAAACTCATAGTCGTCCATCTGCCGGATGGGGAGCTGCCCCGAGGCGGCCAGAATACCGAGCGCAATCGCAAGATCATAACGCCCACCATCTTTGGGCAGATCGGCGGGAGCGAGGTTGATGGTGATTCGGCGTGCCGGAAATTCAAACTGACTATTGAGCAGAGCGCCGCGCACCCGCTCTTTGCTCTCTTTGACCGCAGTCTCAGGGAGACCGACAATCGAGAGAGCCGGCAGGCCGTTGGCAAGATGAACTTCAACCGTGACCAGCGGGGCGTTAACCCCCGCCTGAGCGCGGCTATAGAGGGTGGCAAGCGACATATCTGCACTCCGTTGCTAAACATCAAGGCCGTCACATCCTGTGACGAGCCTAAGATAACTACACTACTGGATAGTCGCCTCAAGTGCCGCGACCCGCTTTTCCAGCGCCTCCAGTTTTTCACGGGTACGCGCCAGCACCGCGCTCTGCACCTCAAACTCCTCACGAGAAACCAGGTCAAGTTTTTCAAATCCACTACTCACCACTGCACGGACATTTTTCTCAATATCCTGCTGTATCAGCTGCGCCCCCTGCGGCAGGGCGTCGGAGATCCGCTTTGTAAACTCTTCTACGGTTTTGGCATCAATCATTTTTAATCCCACTCAGGCAATAGACCCACTCAGTAACGAGGGTGTAGTGTACGCAATTTTTCTCGCATTTCACCACCCCTGCCGCAGAGAGGGAAACGCACCAAACCAGTGCCCAACATAGTGCGCGCTCTCCCTGCTGGTGCATAAAGCGCGGCAGAACAATTTAAAGAATAGACTATCCACATGTTATTTAAAGAGTTATTAAGAGTGGCACGCCGCATGCAGAAGAGCCGTAGTATTGAATTTATTTTTCCTGTCGGCACCCCCAGGATGCTTGTCGCAGGAGGCTCAATTTCCGAGCGATCGGGATAAATCAAGTCCAAGAGGAACAAAGTTATGAAGCTTGTCAGCGCGATTATTAAACCATTCAAACTCGATGATGCGCGTGAAGCGTTGTCTGAGATTGGCGTACAGGGAATTACCGTCACTGAGGTCAAGGGATTTGGCCGACAGAAGGGACACACCGAACTCTACCGTGGTGCAGAGTATGTGGTCGATTTTCTACCCAAGGTCAAGATCGAGATTGCGGTCTCTGACGACCTGCTTGACCAGGTGCTGGAAGCACTCTCATCATCGGCCCAGACCGGTAAAATTGGTGATGGTAAAATCTTTGTCTACAGTCTGGAACAGGCCATTCGCATTCGTACCGGTGAAACCGGCAACGAAGCACTTTAATCCGGGGTTCTAATTCCTATTTTCTGGAGGATGTAAATGTGGAAGCAATAACAGAAGTACAATACGCACTCGATACCTTCTATTTTCTGGTATGCGGTGCTCTCGTTATGTGGATGGCTGCGGGCTTTACCATGCTGGAAGCGGGCATGGTGCGCGCCAAAAACACAACCGAAATTCTAACCAAAAATATCACACTCTATTCCATTGCCTGTGTGATGTATCTACTGATGGGATACGGCATCATGTACCCTGGCGATGGCGCTTCAAGCACCTTCTGGCCTGGCCTGCATGGCATTCTGGGCGGTAGTGATAACAGCGCAGCCGACGTAATCGCCAGCGGCGGCGACATCTACTACTCAAATCTTTCTGATTTCTTTTTTCAGGTCGTGTTTGTCGCAACCGCCATGTCGATCGTTTCGGGCGCAGTGGCTGAACGCATGAAGCTCTGGGCGTTTCTCATCTTCTGTGTCGTCATGACCGGCTTCATCTACCCACTACAGGGCTTCTGGAACTGGGGCGGTGGTTTCCTGACCGCTGACGGTGGTGTCGGTTATGTCGATTTCGCCGGCTCAGGTACGGTTCATCTGGCAGGTGCTGCAGCGGCGCTTGCAGGGGTACTGCTACTGGGCGCACGCAAAGGAAAATATGGGCCAAACGGCCAGATCAACCCGATCACCGGCGCCAACATGCCGCTGGCAACACTGGGTACCTTCATCCTGTGGCTCGGCTGGTTCGGTTTCAACGGCGGTTCAGAGCTTAAGCTCTCGGACGTTGGTGAAGCGAACGCAGTAGCCAAGGTCTTTGTTAACACCAACGCCGCGGCTGCCGGCGGTGTGATTGCAGCGCTGCTCACCGCCCGCCTGATGTTTGGTAAAGCGGATCTCACCATGGTGCTCAACGGCGCGCTGGCGGGACTGGTTGCGATCACCGCCATGCCGCTAGACCCAAGCCCGCTACTGTCAACCTTCATCGGTGCCATCGGTGGCGTACTGGTTGTCTTCTCAATCCTCGGTCTGGATAAGATGAAGATTGATGACCCCGTTGGTGCGATCTCGGTCCATGGTGTCGTCGGTATCTGGGGCGTAATGGCGGTTGTACTGTCAAACGCAGATGCCACCTTTATGGGTCAGCTGACCGGTGTCGGCGTGATCTTTGGCTGGGTCTTTGTCGCCAGTCTCATCACCTGGGCAATCATCAAAGCTGTGATGGGCATTCGCGTCACCGAAGAGGAAGAGTACGAAGGGCTGGACATCACAGACTGCGGTCTGGAGGCCTACCCCGAGTTTACAGGTTCACGTGGTCACAACTAAGCGTTACCAGTAACCTTAAAAACCAAAGGGGGTGCCACTGGCACCCCTTTTTTTATCCGCCTCTCTCAGAGCCTGTTAACACGTATCGTACGGCGCATGAGTGCTGCCCCGCTGCATAGAAACCCTTCGGTCAGGCGTGCAGAAGAGAATCAGCACGATATACTATCGACACCGCTGCACAGGCCATTTTTACTCACGACTGTCGCATGCAAAGGTCTCATCCTGAACTGGTGGTCAAAAAACGGCCGGGAGGTGTCCGCTGAGTCGGCTGCAAATCAAAAACCTGCAAACCCGTCACGTTGGTCCGGTCAACCTGACTGTTGCCAGCGGCGAATCTATCTCACTCAGTGGCGATTCGGGCTGCGGCAAAAGCCTGCTACTGCGCGCGATCAGTGATCTGGACCCGCATCGTGGCGAGGTGTTACTCGATGGGCTCTCATGTGAGCAGTTTCGTGGCTCACAATGGCGGCTACGGGTCGGCTATCTCCCCGCCATTAGCCAGTGGTGGGGGGAGAGTGTCCGCGAACATTTTCCCGCTGAGTGTGATCTCGCGGAATGTTCACTCTGGCTGGAGAGGTTAACGCTGCGTGCGGATATTCTCGATGCCGCCACAGCCACCCTCTCCAGCGGCGAACGCCAGCGACTCGCGCTGATACGCCTGCTCGCCAACCATCCTCAGGTGCTGCTACTGGATGAGCCAACAGCGAGCCTCGATCCCGGTAACACCGATAAAGTTGAGGCGCTGGTTGCCGAATACCGCTCACAGTACCCCAGCGCCACCATCTGGGTGAGCCATGAACCGCGCCAGCTGCAGCGGGTCGCAACCCGCCATTTTGTGCTCGAAGCAGGAGCGTTAAAAAGTGGAGGCGAGGGCAGATGGAATTAATCTCACTCTCCGTCTGGGACCTCTCGCTGGCCGCGCTGCTGATCGTTGCGCTGGCGCTGCTCTCATTCCAGATGCGGCTCGGCCTCGGTCGCTCACTCTTCGTCGCCGCGCTAAGAACGGTCATCCAGCTAATGCTGATCGGGCTAGTGCTTAAACTACTCTTCGAAACCACCCATCCCGGCTGGATCATTTTAGTCTCACTCGTCATGCTGATCGCCGCCGGACGTGAAGTGGTGGCGCGTCAGCAGCGCCGTTTTAGCGGTATCCAGAGCTTTGCCCTCGGCACGCTATCGCTCTTTATCTCTACAATCGCTGTCACACTGCTCATCCTGACCGTGGTGATCTCTGCCGAACCCTGGTACACGCCGCAATATGCGATCCCGCTGCTCGGGTTGATGTTTGGCAACACCATGAACGGCATCGCACTAGGGCTAGACCGCCTGACCCAGACAGCCTGGCAGCAGCGCGACATCATCGAGGCGCGCCTGATGCTAGGGCAGCAACCCGCCGTTGCGATTAGCGATATTCGCCGTGAAAGCATTCGTAGCGGGATGATCCCGATCATCAACGCCATGGCCGTCGCCGGGATCGTTAGCCTGCCGGGAATGATGACCGGCCAGATCCTTGCGGGCGCCCCTCCAATGGAGGCGGTCAATTATCAGATATTGATTATGTTTATGGTCACCGCCGGCACCGGCTTTGGTACCATTTTTGCCGTTGCAATGGGCGCTCGCTACCTCTTCGACCCGCGAGAGCGACTTCGCCTGGATCGACTACAAAAGACTGTTGCCTAACGCTATAGTGCCGATAAGCTCACTATCCAACCTCACACAGGAGCACCACAAAAGATGTCACGAGGGAGAAAAGGCTTATCGATCACGCTCTGTAGCGCAATGTTACTGATTGCGCTGGATGCTACCGCGACGCGTTTTTACAAATCGGTCGATGAAAACGGCAACGTTATTTTCAGTGACCGCCCAGCAGTTGCAGGCGCAGAACAGATCGAAATAGAGGTCTTTACCCCTGACGTTGCCCCCCCGCCTGCGGCCAGCAAGCCTGCCGAGGGCACCACAAAAAACAATCAGCCCAGCAACAAAGAAGAGAAAGATGCCGAGAAGGATCTGAAGGCGCTTCAGGCGACGCGTGAGAAGAACTGTAAAACAGCAAAAGATCGTCTTCACAAGCTACAGACGATTAGCCGCCTCTATAGTGAAGATGATAAGGGCAATCGCACCTACGTTACCGATGAAGATCGCGTTAAACAGCTCGCTGATGCGCGCACTGCCATCTCAGAGTGGTGTAAATAATCCCGCTACCGACGCGCCGCTCGCCACTCAAACCTATATACTAGCGCCTGAATCAACACTTCAGGGATATCAACAATGCTGTGGGTCAAAGCCTTCCATATCATCTTCATGGTCACCTGGTTTGCAGCGCTATTCTACCTGCCGCGGCTCTTTGTCTACCACGCGATGAGCAGTGATGCGATCAGTAACGAACGCTTTAAGGTGATGGAACGTAAGCTCTACTTCGGCATCATGACCCCCGGCGCCATTCTCACCACGATCTTTGGCCTCTGGTTATTGTTTGACTACGGCTGGGCGCTTTACGCCGAGATGGGGTGGCTCCACCTCAAACTGATGATGGTGGCGGTATTGATTGGCTACCACATCTACTGCGGCAGGATCGTAAAGGCGTTCAAACTGGACGATAACCAGCATAGCCACCTATTCTATCGCTGGTTCAATGAGCTGCCTGTGCTGCTGCTTGTCGCCATCATCATCCTGGTCGTCGTCAAACCGTTCTGATCACGCCTATTTCCGACTGTTTCTATAGGTTATCGCTGCGAAGAGGCCGCAAACTTCACTACTCATTACAGGCAGTTATGCGAGCAAAATCACACCACCTCGGCCTATCTTCATAAGCCAGCAGTGATTTTTTTATGTCAATAGAAAAATCTTATACACAGATATTATTTTCAGCCGGTTTTTTTCCACAGCGCCTCCCCCCAACCTGTCATAAAATTTCATAAAAATGTTAACTATCTGTTTTTTAATGAATTAATACTGTCGATCAAAATTTGATCAATTTAACACAAAGTCAATAAAAACGAGGCTTTCGCCACGATGACCCCAATCCTTCCACAGAGTTATCCACAGCTTTTGTGGATAATCGTTAATCTTCTTTTACCACAATGAGTTACAGGTTTTTACTAGATTCCCCGTAAGATTTCGGCGGTAATCTAGATGCGCTGAGCCGTGGGCAGTGGGCGGCGAACATGGTAGAGTCCGCGCCATGCAAACAGTCAGCGCCTTACCCAGAATCTTACAGGTCGCTATCCCTTCACCACTGCCGCAAACCTTCGACTATCGACTGCCAGCCGGGCACTCAGCAGCGCAGGTCGCCCCCGGCATGCGGGTCCGTATTCCGTTTGGTCGCAGCGAGAAGATCGGCATAGTGGTCGCGCTTGCAGATGAGAGCCGTATCGACCACGCACGCCTAAAGCCCGTGCTGGAGCTGCTCGACCAAGAACCGCTCCTCTCACCAGCGATCCAGTCGCTGGCACAGTGGGCCAGCCGTTACTACCACTACCCCATTGGCGAAGTGCTCTCAGCCACCCTGCCGACCCTGCTACGCCAGGGCGAGCCCGCCCGCGTGACGGGTGAAAAGGTGTGGTCACTCAATGAGGCCGGTGGCGCCATCGACCCCGCCACGCTGAAGCGCGCCCCCCGTCAGCGCGCACTACTGACACTGCTGCAGAAATCGCAAAAAGCGCTCAGCGCCCATGAGCTCGACCTACAGTTTGGGAACTGGCGCGCCATCATGCGTCATCTGCTCGATAAAGGGTGGGTTGAGATCCAGCAGCAGACCACCCTGCTCACCACGGCGACCGAGAGCAGCAGCGCCCCGCCACTCAACGCCGCACAGCACGCCGCCTGCAACGCAATCCACCACGCCCTCGGCCGCTTTCAGACGCTGCTGCTTGATGGCGTTACCGGCAGCGGTAAGACCGAGGTCTACTTCAGCGCAGTGGAAAAAGTGCTGCAGGAGGGAAAACAGGCGCTGATTCTGGTGCCCGAGATCGGCCTGACACCGCAGCTGCTAAAACGCTTCCAGGCCCGCTTTGCAGTGCCCATCGCACTGCTGCACTCCGCCCTTAACGACAGGGCGCGGCTTAACAGCTGGTTGCAGGCGAGGGCGGGGGATGCGCCGATCATCATCGGTACCCGTTCGGCGGTCTTCACGCCGATAAAAAACCTCGGCATTATCCTCATCGATGAGGAGCACGACCTCTCATTTAAACAGCAGGAGGGGTTTCGCTACCACGCACGCGATGTCGCGATTCGACGAGCGCAGCAGGCGGCCATTCCCGTTGTACTCGGTTCCGCCACCCCCTCACTGGAGAGCCTGCATAACGCTCGCCAGGGGCGCTTTCAACACATCATCCTGCCAGAGCGCGCCGGCAACGCTGCACACCCACAGATTCGACTGCTGGATCTGCGCCAGCAGAAACTGAACGAAGGGTTTTCAACAGCGATGTTGCAGGCGATCCAGCACCACCTCGACAACGGGCAGCAGGTGCTGCTCTTCCTCAACCGCCGCGGCTATGCACCCACATTAATCTGTCACGACTGCGGCTGGCTCGCCCACTGCCAGCGCTGTGATGCCCACCTGATTCTGCACAAGTCACGACGCCTGCTGCGCTGCCACCACTGCGACAGTCAGCGCCGTATCGACAGCCAGTGCCCCGACTGCGGCAGTGTCGATCTGCGTCCACTGGGACAGGGGACCGAGCGTGCCGCCGAGGCGCTTGGCGAACGGTTTCCTGACCATGAGATCATCCGCATCGACCGTGATAGCACCCGCCGAAAGGGGTCGCTACAGGCGCTGCTTAAACAGGTCGAAGAGGGGCGTGGCCAGATCCTGCTCGGCACCCAGATGCTGGCCAAGGGGCACCACCTCCCCAACGTCACCCTGGTGGGGATACTCGATGCCGACCAGGGGCTCTTTGGGCTGGACTTCCGCGCCAGCGAGCGGATGGGGCAGCTGATCATTCAGGTGGCCGGGCGGGCGGGACGCGGTGAGAGCCGCGGCGAAGTGTTGATCCAGACCCACCACCCGGAGCATCCGCTGCTTAACGGCATTATCGCTCACGATTACAGCCGTTTTGCCAGCGAGCTGTTAACTGAGCGCTCGCAGGCGCTGCTGCCGCCGTTCCGCCACATCGCGCTGCTGCGCGCCGAGGCGAGCAGCCGTGAGCTGCCGAATGAGTTTCTTAGCGCCGCACGTGAGGCAGGGGTTCAGCTACCCAATGCAGCTGAGCTGCTAGGGCCGATCCCCGCCGCAATGGAGAGACGAGCGGGACGCTATCGCGCACAACTACTGATCCAGGCCGACCAGCGCGCACGGCTACATAACTTTCTACGCCAGTGGTTACCACAGCTTTCACAACTGCCACTGGCAAAAAAGGTGCGCTGGTCCATTGATGTCGATGCGATGGAGTTCTCTTAATGGCGTTCTCTCAGGGGCGCTAAAATGCAGCAAAAAATTTACTTGTGGCGACCCTGCTCACCCCTGATAATAGCTCGCTGCGACAGCCTTTTAAAACTCACTGATACTCCAAAGCGTTAATGAAAAGCCAAATACAAACACTCATCACCCGTTCGATCGAGACACTGCAACAAAACGGCGACCTGCCTGAAGCGATCACCCTCAATATCCAGATCGAGCGCACCCGCGATAAAAGCCACGGCGACTTCGCCTGCAATATCGCCCTCATGCTAGCTAAACAGGCGCAGTGTAAACCACGCGACCTGGCGCAGAAGATCGTCGCGGCACTGCCCACCTCTGAGCTGGTCACTCATGTTGAGATTGCCGGCCCCGGCTTCATCAACTTTTTCATGAACGAGGGCGCCACCCGCGCTGTGATCATGCAGATCTTTGAGCGCGGCGAGGCGTTTGGCCACAGCACCGTCGGGCGCGGCAAACGGGTACAGGTTGAGTTTGTCTCGGCCAACCCAACCGGCCCACTCCACGTTGGCCACGGGCGCGGCGCCGCTTATGGCGCAACCGTGGCAGACCTGCTCGCCGCTGCGGGCTTTGAGGTGCATCGTGAGTATTACGTCAACGATGCGGGACGGCAGATGAACATCCTCGCCGCCAGCACCTGGCTGCGCTACCTCGAAGGGTGCGGCGAGGCGATCACCTTTCCGGTCAACGGTTATAAAGGGCAATATATCTACGAGATCGCAGCCGCGCTAAAAGAGGCCCATGGCGATGCGCTAAAACAGCCCACCGCAGCCGTGATGAGCGGGCTGCATCCAGATGAAGGCGAAACGGACGGCGATAAAGAGCTCCATATCGATGCGCTGATTGAACGCGCAAAAAACCTGCTGGGCCAGGAGGGCTACCGAACCGTCTTTGATGCTGCGCTTAATAGCATCCTTAACGATATCCGTGAAGACCTGCAGGAGTTCGGCGTCATCTATGAGAGGTGGTTTTCAGAAAACTCACTGGTCACCTCCGGCGCGATCGATCGCGCCATCGGCCGCCTGAAGGCGAGCGGTCATCTCTATCAGGAGAAGGGAGCGTGGTGGTTTCGTTCAACCGACTTTGGCGATGAAAAAGATCGCGTGGTGGTTCGTGAAAATGGGCAGGCGACCTATTTCGCCTCCGACATCGCCTACCACATGGAGAAGCTGGAACGCGGCTTCGATCGCGTCATCGATGTGTGGGGGGCCGACCACCACGGCTATGTGCCGCGTGTAAAAGCGGCACTGCAAGCGCTCGGTGACGATGTCGATAAGCTCGACGTGCTGCTGGTACAGTTTGCAATCCTCTATCGCGGCGGCGAGAAGGCGCAGATGTCGACCCGTAGCGGCGAGTTTGTCACCCTGCGCCAGCTGCGTGAAGAGGTCGGCAACGATGCGGCGCGTTTCTTCTACGTGCTGCGCAAATGTGAACAGCACATGGACTTTGATCTTGACCTTGCCAAGTCACAATCGAACGACAACCCGGTTTACTACATCCAGTACGCCCATGCGCGGGTCTGTAGCGTACTCCGCCAGCTGGAAGAGAAAGGGCTAACGTGGCAGCCGCCTGAAGAGGATGCGCTATCACTGCTCGACAACGAACATGAGCTCGCCCTGATCACACGGCTAACACGTTTCCCAGAGGTGGTTGAATCTG
Source organism: Chromatiales bacterium (assembly GCA_011053135.1). Classification (GTDB taxonomy): domain Bacteria; phylum Pseudomonadota; class Gammaproteobacteria; order SZUA-140; family SZUA-140; genus SZUA-76. The sequence continues at coordinate 5,319 of DRLG01000219.1, read as the reverse complement.
CCGCGCTGGCGCACGAGCCACATCAGGTTGCCTACTATCTGCGCGACCTTGCAAACGACTTTCACACCTACTACAACGCACACCAGTTTATCGTGGATGATGCGGCACTACGCAACGCACGTATCGCGCTGATCAAGGCGACACGTCAGGTGATCAGCAACGGCCTCGGTCTGCTGGGTGTTAGCGCACCTGAAAAGATGTAGTCGTGACAAAAGATTACAAAGCGCCTTCCGGGCGTAACGCAACCAGAAAAAAAACGGCCGCAAAAAAACAGGCCGGCATCGGCTGGGGTTCATTAGTGATGGGGATGGTCATTGGGCTGGTGATCGGGCTCAGCTTCTATCTCTATACACAACTCAACCAACCGCCAGCCGAAGTGGCAACAGCAGCTGTGACGAGTAACAGTCAGCCAGCGATCACCACCAGTCAGCCCGAGCAGGTTGAGAGAGCCCCGGAGAAGTCCCGCTTCGACTTTTACACCCTGCTGCCCGAGATGGAGATCTTTATCCCTGAGCCAGATGAAGAGGCGGCACTCAGAATGCCTAAACTTAAAAAGCCGGGCACCTATGTGTTACAGGTGGGCTCTTTCAGACATTACGCCGATGCCGACGCCTTGAAAGCGCAGCTGGCACTCAAAGGATTTGAATCTTCGATCCAGACCGTTACCATCGATAATAACAACACCTGGCACCGCGTCCGCATCGGCCCGATCAAAGAGATGAAGGTGCTCAACAGAACACGCTCACAACTGAGAAAAAACAATCTTGATTTTATGCTGCTAAAAATAAAATCGGACTAGCGCGTTAAGAGGGGGAGGGCTAAATGGAAATTGCACTATATATCATAGCGACAGTCGTGGTGTTGATGGTTGTGATCAAGCTGATTAACATGCGCCGCCGTCATCGCGCAGCAAGCAACCTGGTCTTTGCAAAATATACCTTTAACAGACTCAATATTGCACAGCAGAACCGTATTCACGATAAAGCGGTTGAAATGGTACTGACATCCGATGTCAACATGGACGGCTTCGCCAATGAGGTTGAACGCTTTGGCTGGTATGCGCTGGCCATGAATGAACTCGGCATTCATTCACTGGTGCCAGATAACCCCTGCTGGTACAAAATTAAAAACCCGTACCGTGCGATCATCCCGGGAGACTCAATGATCTACAACGTCACTGGCGCACTACAGCAGCAGTACAACATTGATGTGAAGATAAGCGCTGAGAAAGGGTATCCCGACAAAAAAAAGAGCACACCAAAGGGAAAAAAGAGCGGCAAGAAAAGAGGGAGATAACGACGACCAGCAAGCCGCCGTTCAACAACCTGTAACTGTTCAATTACGCCTGAAATAGACTGCTGACTGCCGCCAGGTCAAGGTATCTCATATCGATATCGCCCTGCAACACCCGACACGGCGCATCTGGCTCACCCATCTGATCCAGCACCACCACCGCACCCGTGAAGTCATCGTGACAGGTATAACCGTTTACCGTGATAACTGTTTTCAATCCCGCCCCTTGCGAAGAGAGAATTCCGTTCAACGAATCCTCAAAGGCGATACATTGATCCGCCGCAAGCCCCATCTTCTCAAGCGTATACTCATAGATATCAGGCGCAGGCTTTTTAGCCGGTACGATATCACCCGCTGCAATCACCTCAAACCACTGCAGCGCATCGCTGCCCAGCGTACTGCTCACCAGCGCCTCAACATTGGCGGGTGTGGTGGTGGTCGCAATCGCAAGTCGCAGCCCAGCCGCACGCGCCTCCCTGATCAGCCGCTCAACACCTGGCCTTAACGGAATCTCACCACGCCCCATCATCTCAACAAAATGGCGTGTTTTAGCGGCATGCAGCGCCGCAACAAACTCATCGAACTGCACCGGCTTTTCAAACTCAGTGTTAAATTTTTCCAGATAAAAACGGATCCGCTCTTTACCACCCGTCACCGCCAGCAGTTCACCATAAAGCGCCTCACTCCACACCCAGTCAAGCACCGCCTCTTTAAATGCCGCATTAAATGCCACACGGTGGCCATCTCGCTCAGTGTCCGCCAGGGTGCCGTCCACATCAAATATCAGTGCCTGTAACTCGCTCGCCATACCCGCCTCATCAATCAACCATTCGAAGGCGGGATTTTCTCATACTCAAACAACAAGCACACCTGCTTTCAACCACTGACTCATATCAGAAAAACCCTACATACATTCAGGAGGTAATATGTCATAAAGGTTTTTTGTGTTCACGTAGAAGAAAACGCTTATGGATCGTTTTGATCGTATCTACTCACTGCACGCACTGCTTGTGAATGCACGCCACCCGGTCTCACGCAAGCAGCTGGAGGAGAAGATGGAATGTTCGCAGGCCACCATCGAACGCACCATAGAAGATATGCGTGACTACCTCGGTGCGCCGCTGAAATATGACCGCAGCGCCAATGGTTATTATTTCGATACTGATGAAGGAGCCCCTTACCAGCTACCGGGATTGTGGTTGAATGGCGGAGAGCTCAATGCCCTGCTGATTGTACAGGAGCTGCTCAGCGGGCTACACCCAGGGCTGCTTGATGAGCAGTTGGCACCACTCAAACAGCGCATTAAAGATATCCTCGCGCTTAAACCGTTAGGTGACGGCAAAATAGAGCGGCGGGTGCGAATCTTACAGATGGCGGCACGCAAGGTGGATAATGCCACCTTTACCCTTCTTGCCTCTGCGCTGGTAGAGCGTAAGCGAATTGAAATTCACTATCGCGGTCGGAGCCGTGGTGAAACGACGCAGCGAACTATCTCGCCACAACACCTGGTCCATTATCGGGATAACTGGTATCTCGATGCGTGGTGTCATGAACGTGAGGCGCTACGCAGCTTTTCGCTCGACTGCATTACAGCGGTAAAACGGCACTCCACCCCGGCGATTGACGTGTCGCAACCGACCCTCACAGCCCATTACACCAGGGCATACGGTATTTTTGCAGGTGCGGTAACTGAGCAGGCAGTGCTTCATTTCTCTGCCGAACGCGCTCGCTGGGTGGCCGATGAGCAGTGGCACCCAGAACAGCAGAGACGCTTTCTTGATGATGGTCGTTATGAGTTACGCATTCCCTATAGTGACCCGCGTGAACTGGTGATGGATATTCTGAAATATGGGGCGGACGTTGAGGTGGTCGCGCCAGAAGCACTGCGTCAAACGGTAAAGGCGGCGCTGATGGCAGCTGTCGAACAATATAAATAAAAAAGAGCCTACTCCCTCACCGGATGATGGAGTAGGCCGGTTATAACTATCCATATGGAACAACTAACTGACCTGAAAGCTATATTGCATTCCAAGCGGGCTAATATCTATTACCTCGAAAAGTGCCGTGTCATGCAAAAGGATGGGCGGGTACTCTATTTAACGGAGGCGAAAAATGAAAACCAGTACTGGAACATCCCAATTGCAAATACAACCGTTGTGCTGTTGGGAACCGGAACCTCGCTCACGCAAGCCGCCATGCGAATGCTGTCTTCCGCCGGTGTCTTGGTTGGTTTTTGTGGAGGTGGTGGTACACCATTATTAGCTTCAACAGAAATAGAGTGGCTCAGTCCACAAAGCGAATATCGCCCCACAGAATATGTGCAAGGCTGGATGAGTTTTTGGTTTGATGAAAACAAACGCCTTGAAGCGGCTAAACAATTACAAATATCCCGCATTCAATTTATGCAAACGGTATGGTCAAAAGACCGGGATTTAATGGCAGAAGGATTCAATAGTCAAGACGAAGATATTGCGAATGCATTAAACAATATTCAAGCAAGAATCAGCAATGCAGCCAAAGTGGGTAATCTTTTACAAATAGAAGCTGACCTGACAAAACGCTTATACAAAATAGCGGCAAACAGAACTAAACAGCAGGGCTTTGTGCGTGAAAGAGACTCAACAGACATCGCCAACGACTTTTTAAACCACGGTAACTATCTCGCCTATGGTCTGGCAGCAACGACCTTATGGGTGCTGGGCATACCGCACGGTTTTGCGGTAATGCACGGTAAAACTCGACGCGGTGCATTGGTTTTCGATGTGGCTGACTTAATCAAAGACACATTGGTGCTGCCTTGGGCATTTATCTGTGCCAAGGAAAATGCCACTGAACAGGAGTTTCGTCAGCAATGTTTACAGGCATTTACTGATCATAAAGCGCTGGATTTTATGTTTAATCAGGTGAAAGAGATTGCGCTTCAACATCATGAATTAAAAGGTGATGCCGTATGATGGTCACCTTTGTTTCTCAGTGTGAAAAGAAAGCGCTTAACAGAACCCGGCGCGTTCTGGACGCCTTTGCTAATCGGATTGGGGATAATACCTGGCAGACTGTGATTACCCAGGAAGGCCTCAATGCCATCAAAAAATTATTACGGAAAACGGCGTCGAAAAATACGGCGGTTAGTTGCCATTGGATACGGAGTCGTAGTCGTAGTGAGTTGGTTTGGGTGGTGGGGAGGCGTACTGCCTTTAATCATCAAGGCTTTGTGCCTGTTAACTTTACATCAAAGGAAGTCATTATGGATAAATTGCCGATTGAAACCGGCCATCTGGTTGCTAACACAAAAGTACAACCACTCAGTCATCACCTTTTCTCTGTGGGGTTTGTTGCTTACTATCTGCTTGAAATAATAGGCATTGAAAATTCCAAATTGAAGCAATCAGCATTCATTGCCGGAATATTGCACGATATAGGAAAAATTGATCCTGAGTTTCAGAACTGGGTCAGTAAAAAAAATAACAAGCTTCCTGAAAATATTATCCCGGAAGATGGAGTACATATTAATGCGCCAAAAAAGTTTTCCTTTGAGAAACACCCAAGGCATCATGAACTGTCGTGGTTACTAAGTGAAGCATTACTGGCAGAATCATCTGCGATTTCAAAACCCCAGCGTTTTCAGATTGCTCATGGTATCTATTGGCATCATACCAAACCCTTCAGAAAAGAAGACAAATTTACCGGTGCGGAAAAAATATTTGCCATTTTTAATGCATCGTTAACCGATACCAGATTCAACGATATTTATGAACAGGCACATACAGTATTGAGTGACATAGCTAAATTTTCCAGCCTCTATGAAGTCTCTTCTCTGCTACCAGATTTTACAAAAAGATTTGAACTAACAGACAAGAAGCTACCGATATTTAAAAAGTATGACAATATATTGGACGATCTGGACAGATATAACGAGGATGTCAGGCACAATGCTTTGAACAACCTGGTTCGGGCTGCTGTGATTAGTGCAGACCGCCTGGTTTCATCCTGTTCGGCTGAAGATCTTGAGGAATATCTTACTGATGG
>DRLG01000218.1 GCA_011053135.1 Chromatiales bacterium | reverse complement strand
TTAGCGAGATCTTTCATAACATCAAGTAAGGTAGAGATGACCGCCTCATAATGTTCAGGTTTCGCTCCATACTGAATATGCTTATCGCCAAGATGAGTTAAAATTTCATTGAGTTTCTCTGGTTCCCTTAGGCTATTTATAACTGTTTTAAGTGCAAAGATCAGCTTCTTCTCCTGCTCTTTAATCCTGGTGTTCTTAAATAGCGGCCTGATATCCGGGTATCTAATAAATAATTCCTGATAAAAGTTTTTTGCTAGTTGGTCAGCATAAGGCGCGAGTATTGAGAAACTCGTTTCAATTAGCTCTATATCCAGGTCGACTGATTCGTCAGATTTTAGTGGAAGTGAGTTCATCGTTTCACCGCCATCTGATTACTGTTGGTCGAGTTTCGTTTTTAGTCTTATTAGTTGGCATATTACTATCTCCTTGGCTAATTTAGCCGTACCATGCCATGTCGGAAAGTGTTTGCTCTAGTATATCCCTGTACTCACTAGCCAGTTTTGTCTGTTGCAGAAGGCCTTTTTTATCGCTATAGGTATTATTTATATCCCTATAATTACCAGGCTGAAAGTGGGGTTGACTGTCACTTCTGTCTCTGAGGTTCTTCACTATTAAGTCCTGATAAGTATAACTATTACTGTAAAAGTGAATCGCTGTTATCAAGAACACCACTGTTCAGTAGCTTGTCAATCTCCAGTACTATGACCATTTTATCCTCAACAGTTGCAAGTCCTTTAACGTAGTCAATACTAATAGTTCCAAAGTCTGGTGGCGGTTTCATCTCCTCAGCAGCAACGTTGTAGACATCTGATACCGCATCAACAACGATTCCCATGGTTCGGTTGCCGTCCTCACTTGAGACTTTAAGTACAATAACTACTGTAGTTGCACCATAGGGTATGGCATCAAGAGAGAACTTATGCCTAAGGTCAACGATTGGAACAATAGTTCCTCTAAGGTTTATTACCCCTTTTATGTAGTCTGGAGTATTGGGAATAGGGGTGACGTTATCCCACCCTTTAATCTCCTGAACACGAAGAATATCAACGCCATACTCTTCACCAGCCAGTATAAACGTGAGGTACTGATCGGTGTCTGTCATAACATCTACAGATGTATTTGAGTCAATTTGTTGTGCTGCACTCATGCTTATCTCCTTACGCAACTTCTCTAACCTGGTTCGTTGAAGTGTTGCCCGATGTTGGTGGATTTCTTGATAGTTCTATCAAACCATCAACATCCAGGATTAGTGCGACTGTTCCGTCGCCAAGAATTGTTGCTCCTGAAACACCATCGACACGTTTATAATTGGTTTCTAAACTTTTAATAACAACCTGTTGTTGTCCTAGAAGATCGTCTACAAGCAGCCCCGCTTTTTTCCCATCACCTTCAACTATGACGAGGAGGCCACCTTCAAGGTTTTTCTGTTCGGCATCAATCCCGAAAATGTTGTGCATTCTTACAATTGGAATGTAATCATCGCGGACTTTATAGAGCTCGGTCTGGCCTGCAATATTATTAACAAACTCTTTTTTGATTTGTAGCGATTCAACTATTGATACAAGCGGGGTGATATATATTTCACTACCAACGCAAACCAGCTGGCCATCGAGAATTGCCAGGGTTAATGGAAGTCTGATTGTAAATGTTGTTCCTTTCCCCATTTCTGAGGAGACATCGATATTGCCACCTAGTTCTCTAATGTTTCTCCTTACAACATCCATGCCGACACCTCTGCCAGAGATATCGCTCAGTTGCTCTGCTGTCGAAAAGCCGGGCTGAAATAACAGGTCGTATATTTTTTCATCGGAAAGCTGTTCATCACTCGAAATCAACCCTCTTTCAACCGCTTTTGCTTTAATCCTTTCTTTATTAAAACCTGCACCATCATCCTTAATCTCTATAATGATATTTCCACCCTTGTGAAAGGCGTTAAGCTCAATGATGCCTGTTTCTGGCTTATCTGCAGCTACTCTCTCTTCTGGCATCTCGATCCCATGGTCGATCGAGTTTCGAACTAGATGAACGAGTGGATCACCTATCTTCTCCATCACTGTTTTATCTAGCTCAGTCTGTTCTCCTGTTGTTTTTAGCTCAATCTTTTTGTTGAGTTTCTGACAAAGATCGTGAACCATCCTTGGAAAGCGGTTGAATGCAAAACTGATGGGCAGCATGCGTATACGCATGACACTCTCCTGAAGCTCCCTTGTGTTACGCTCAAGTAACGTGAGGCCATCGCGTAGTTTTTCCATGCGATTGTTGTCAAATTCATCTAAATCGCAGTCAAGCTGACCAATCATGGATTGTGTAATCACTAATTCACCAACCATATTGATCAATGCATCAACCTTATCAATACTGACTCGAATTGAGGCGCTATCAGTGCTTGTGGCTGCTTTTTTTGGGGCCGCTGTTTTTTTAGAATTATCTGTAGTTTGTGGGGGAGCGGTAGTCGCGGTTGCCATCACATTGGCTGGGTTATCAGCTTTATCTGTTGCAGCTGATAGCTCATTGAATTCAATGTCACATTCATCCTCGACCCACTCAAATATCTCTTTTACTTTCTCTTTCTCTACATCAGCTTTTAGTGTTAGTTTCCAGGATAAATAGGACTCTTCAGGGTCAAGATCTTCAAGCGCAGGGAGCTGTGATATATCTATCTCAACGCTTAGATCACCTAGCTCCGCAAGTTCTCGGAACATTCTAACGGGATCGTTTCCTGTTCTTAACATGTCATGGTAGGGTTTAAATTTTATCTCCCATCCATCACGGCCTGATGATTCGCTGGCGGGAGCGGTGTTTTTACTCTCATCATTCTCAGATGGTGATTTTATGCTGTTGTTATCGCTTGATAAGATCTTTTCAAGCTCTTTCTTGAGAGCTTCTGCTCGCTCTAAATCAATTGGTGTTTTATCTCTTGAAGCGCCAAGCATTTCTCGCAAACAGTCGACAGACTGCAGTAAGGTATCGACAGATTCCTGAGTAACATCTCGTGAGCCATCGCGCATTTCGTCAAGCAGTGTCTCCATTCCATGCGTAAACTCGGCCACTTCGCTAAAGCCAAATGTTGCGCTACCACCTTTTATTGAGTGCGCCGCACGGAAAATAGCGTTGACTGTGTCATTATCTGCTGCACCAATATCGAGGTTTAATAATCCCGATTCCATGATATCCAGACCTTCGAAACTCTCTTCGAAAAAGGTCTCATGGAACTGTGTAATGTCGATTGCCATTTTAAATTACCCTAACACCTTATTTATAGTCGCCAGTAACTGGTCTGGGTCAAATGGTTTTACAATCCATCCTGTTGCCCCTGCCTCTTTACCTTCCTGTTTCTTGTGTGGGGCAGATTCAGTTGTCAGCATGAGAATAGGGGTAAATTTATAATCAGGCAGGTTTCTTAATTCCTTGATCAAAGCTATACCATCCATATTTGGCATGTTCACATCAGTGATCACAAGATTAACCTTGTTTGCTTTTGCTGCCTTCAGGCCATCAACACCATCGACTGCTTCAACTACATTATGCCCTGCATTTTTTAGCGCAAAAGACACCATCTGCCGCATTGATGCCGAATCGTCAACTGCTAGAATACTTGCCATACTTTTCTCTCCTCCACGCTATTTCTATCTTAAATAAGTTATACCTATTTCGCTGAGCTAGCAGGCGATAAATCAAGATGACCATCAAGACCAAGTTGAACGATTGATTTCACAAACACATCGGACGGGTTTTCCCATGTACACTGTTTGTTTTTTGATTTTGCATCCTGATAAAACGCGCATAGCATCTGTGCGCCGGCTGTATCAATGCGCTGAATATTAGATACATTGATGGAGATGTTGCTATCTGATCTGAGTGAATCTTTTAGTTTCTGGTTGATCTCATTAACCATCGAGATATCGAGAAGGTCCCCACAATCAACGCTGTTATTATTGTTTTCAGATCTGTTTTCTTCAGTGTTATTCGACATTTATTTATCGTCCCTGGTGTAGCTGAGGCAACAATCTGTTGCTACTTCAGTCCAGATATCGTCTGTGAAATCTAAAACTTTAATGAATGTCTGATCCGTGAAATTCACTGTTCTAAACAGCGTCTATGACATCAGCTGGCACATTACTATTCGGCAACTGGAACGTCACCTTTAAGAGCAGCTTCACTGATGTTAGGTATGCACACTTGTCATTTTAATGGCGAAGGAGGGGGCCAATGGCATGGTTTATTACTGATACGACCGTCTTCTTTTCAGCCGCTCAAGTCTCATCACGAACTGCATTACCTTTTGATGATCATCTTTGGCGATTATTCCAAACTTTGCGCCAATCTTTGGCGCTGTTTTTTCATAGGTGTGCTGTATAAATCGTATATCTAATTCACAGACAACATTTTGCTCCTCAGGGATTGTAAAACTACATGAAGCGAGTGTTTTGTTGATCTGCAATGAGAGCGGTAAATGATGTTCGAAGGATATCGCTAAGCCACCGTATGATATGTCATCAATTACCCCGTTTAGCTGGCTACCATCATCGAGTAAAATGGAGATCGGTATAGGGGCGTGGTTTTTCGTATCAGCACGATACGTGCCTCTTTTCTGATGATAGCTGACCTTTTCCGGGAGTTTAACCAGATAATAGGTATCCTCTTTTTCATTGATAAGCGACTTTAATTCGGCTTTAAAAGCAATTTCAACACCATTAAGCAGAGAGATAAGGATGATGTTTCGTTCTTTAATAAAGCGAGTGTGAGCCTGTTCAGGGGAGAGCTTGTTAATGAGTAGCTCTTTGTTTTCCCTGTTGATAGCCACAATGATGCTGTTCCCCTTATCATTTCTGTAGGTTTTCTCAGGAAACAGGGCGGTTAACAGCGCACGCTGCTGATAGGTGTGGTGGATTATCTTATATATACGCCCAGGATCAGTAATGATCTCTGGTGGTTCTTCAGTTGCTCTCCTATTCTTCATCCTGGCGTAATCACGTATATTGCAATATCCCTTTTTTCTGGATTCACTCTGGATTCACTCTGGCATTCAACGACAGCTACGCCTTTGCGATAGAGTGCCGGGCTGTTTCGACGACCGTTTCACCTGCACTACCATAATGTAATTCTGAAGATGGAGGTTTACCGTGGAGAATCGCAGCTGCCTGCTCTATGTGGCGCTTTGAGCTTGTGATGATTCTGCCGTTAATCTGGTTTTGCTGCTGGCATTCGAGTGCTACTTTTCGCAATGTCTCCCATAACGACTTTAGTGGTTCGGTTGAGAGGAGGGGGTCAGATGCGGAGATTGCTGAAGTTCTAGCCTTTGTAGCGCTCTCCATTTTAGAGATCAACTGCTCCTTTTGCGTAGTAAAGTGGGCTATTTCCTCGGGTGTGATGGTGTGTGAGAGTGCCTCAAACTCATCGTTGAGTATTGTGAGAAGCCCCTGAGCAGCGCTAATTTCGTTCTGAAGCAGGCCTGTTTTCTGAGCTTGAGTACTGTGCTGCATTATTAATTGACCTCTTAATATGTGCGATTAGAGCTGGCTTTCAAAGCGCAGGATACTGTCGGCAAGATTGTTGTCATCTATTTTATAGTTGTTGCCATCAATGCGAGACCTCAGCGCCTCAACACGTTCAAGGTCGACTACAGCTATATTGGCGATTTTACTCTCTATTTCCTGTAGCTGTGTTGCAGTTTCGGTAAATGTAGCGGTATCTGTTATCGGGGTGCTGGCATCCTCTTTTTGCGGTTGATCAGAATTTCTGTTTGCCGCATTTGCCGCCGCTGTAGATGGGCGTGCGCTAGCATTACCTGACTGTTGTGTGGTTGGTAGATTAATTATTTCGATCGGCATAACTTTAAAACCTCATAGTACAAATATCGACCTTCAGTGGGGTGCCTTCGACACGCCAGTTGTTGATGGCCATTTATAGTCGAACGGCTACGACACCGGCTGACAGGACTCGTCCTTCAATAATCCGTTTAGAGCTAAGATTCTGAACACGAATCAGCTCTCCAGCTGTGCCGTTTTTTAGTGCTTTTCCTTTCATGTGGACCTTTACGCCACTATTCTGGGCCAGTATTGTCACGCGATCACCTCGTTTAACCAGCATCGCCTCATTCAGTGCGTTGGGTGGGATCACCGTGTTATGACGTAGCGGGCGTCGTAATATCTTTCCTTTTATTTCTTTAATGTCAGTGATGTAGCCAAGTGATTGATTGCTAATATCGTGTCTTTTCAGGGTGAAATCACTCTCTTTTAATTCGATACCACGCGCTAAAAAGCGAGTGCTGACGAATACATCTGCATATTTACTAATTTTTGCTGATACATATAAGGACCAGGGTTTCCTCCCTTCACAGCGCACCCCGATGGTGGTATTGCCACTTAAATTAGAGCCGCTCGGCAAAAATGGTTCTAACGGGAGCTCACATTGCCGCAATCTCAGGCGTGAGTCGAGCCGCCCGGTGGTTACTTTAACTGTCATTGATCCCTGGAGATTGTTCTCTAATATCTCTGTGAGATACTGCTCAGCACTCTTTTTAATTGACTCATGTGATTGAAAATCTTCCGAAAAAGAGAATGTGCTAAATGACAACATAGCGCAGGCAAATAGTGTTGAGCTGAGTATGTGGCTATTTTTCATCTTCATTCTGTTTCCTACTATGGGTCAGGTGACGCGTTAGTTATCTGGTAATATGCAATCGTCGTACCAGGTTTTCTATCCTGTTCAACTGTTAATGATAAAGCGGCGAATGACGATAGCCTTTTATGATTGATATGTAATGGAGTGAACCATGAGTAATCTGCTAGATGATGTGAACCAACGTACCCAGTTGGCAGGATATAACCGTTTGGAGATTTTGATGTTTCGCCTGGGAGGTAAGCAGCGTTATGGGATTAATGTATTTAAGGTTCAAGAGGTTATTCACTGCCCGGCATTGACTAAACTACCCAATTCAAACCCTGTTGTAAGAGGAATTGTCAATATTCGCGGCAGAACAATTTCCGTGATTGATCTCGCAATGGCCATTGGTAAGCGACCCCTGCCGGACGAGGCAGAATGTTTTCTGGTTGTAGCTGAATATAATCGAGTAACACAGGGTTTTTTAGTAAGCGGCATGGACCGTATTGTTAATATGAACTGGGAAGAGATCAAACCACCACCAAAAGGGATGGGTTCCGCTTGTTACCTGACCGCCATTACAACAGTGGATGAAAAGTTTGTTGAGATTATAGATGTTGAGAAAGTGCTGGCAGATGTGATTGGCACTCGCATGGACATGTCTCAGGATAAAATTGATGAAGGGGGAGGTTTCGATCTCTCTGAAAAATTTGTTCTGGTTGTTGATGATTCTGTTGTGGCAAGAAAACAGATACAGCGTACGCTTGAGCAGCTCGGCGTCGCCTCTGTTATGGCAAAGAATGGACGAGAGGGGCTGGATATACTTCAGGAACTTGCTGAGAATGAACCAGAAAAACTTGAGAATGATTTAATGATGATTATTTCTGATGTTGAAATGCCAGAGATGGATGGCTATACCTTAACGACAGAGATTAGAAAAGACCCACGGCTGGCTTCTCAGTATATTGTGCTACACACCTCATTGAGTGGCGTTTTCAATACCGCAATGGTTAAAAAGGTCGGTGCCGATGAGTTCATCTCAAAATATGATCCTGATATTTTAGGTGCCGCGGTACTTGGGCAGATAAAGCGGTTTTCTGAGGAAAAGGGTGTTGCTGCATAGCGTAAATGAGCTGGTTTTTTATGCGTAGCGCGACAGTTTAATACAAGGAATAGTAAGCATGTCAGCTGTGACTAGATCAGGGTGCGTCGGAGACGGGGCGGGGTATGACGCCTTCTGCCAGTTCCTGAGTTCTGCCTGTGGCATTATTCTAGGGGATAACAAGCAGTATCTGGTGAATAGCCGCCTCAGTGGTTTAATGGATGAGCACGGTATCTGTTCACTTACCGAGCTGGTTGAGCGACTAAAGGGCTCCCCCGGTTCTACACTTTATGTGGCCGTTGTTGATGCAATGACAACTAACGAAACC
>DRLG01000217.1 GCA_011053135.1 Chromatiales bacterium | reverse complement strand
TGGACAACATTAGCACTATGAAAACGGCACTGTTACTACTGATCAGGTTTTACCGCTACGGCATAAGCCCACTGTTTGGAAACCACTGCCGTTACTACCCGACCTGTTCGTGTTATGCGCAGGAAGCGATTACAAGCTTTGGTGCAGTTAAGGGAGGATGGATGTCGTTACGCCGCATCTGTCGTTGCCACCCTTGGCACGAAGGTGGCGTAGATCTGGTTCCAGAAAATAAAAATTCAAAATAGCGCCAATTGAGACGGTTTTAAATAGAAACCGCGGCGCTGTTAAACAAGGCAACGATAGTAGAATGACAAGTCACCATGGATAACCAAAGAACCATCCTCTTTTTTGTGCTCTCCTTCGTGTTGCTATTAATCTGGCAAGCATGGCAGGAAGATTACGTCACACCAAAGCCAACGCCTGTCACAACACCCGTTGTTTCGGCACTGCCTGAACAGGGATCCACTGGTGAACCGCTGGTTGTTCCTCAGGGGCAGACAACCGGGGCGCAAGACCGACCTGAAATGAGCTCAACACCAGCCGTTAAACCAACGGTTGCGCCAATGAGCCAGGTGCTAGATAGCGATAAACGGATCCATGTTGTCACGGACCTCTACGATATTGAGATCGATACTGTTGGTGGTGACCTCCGAAAAGTAGATCTGCTGACCTACCCTGTTTCAGCCAGCACTCCCGATATTCCATTTAGATTAATGGAAGATAAAGGTTTCAGGCTCTTTATCGCTCAAAGTGGTCTGTTATCAGGCAGCGCGGCACCCGATCACCACGCGATCTATCAGGCAGAGCAGCTTGAATATGTTTTAGCAGATGGTGCCGATGAGCTTAAGATACCCCTACGCTGGGAGAGCGAAGATGGCATCACCGTTATTAAAACCTATACCTTTAAGCGTGATCGTTTTTTGATAGAGGTAGATCACCAGGTTATCAACAACAGCGGCAAGCCGTGGCGCGGCCATCAATATCGCCAGCTTCAACGCACAGCTGCGGCTGATAGTGAAAGTTCATTCTTTATCCACACCTACACCGGCGGTGTGATCTTTAGTGAAGAAGAGAGCTACGAAAAAATTCACTTTAGTGATATGGAAGATGAAAATCTTTCACGCGATATTAACAACGGCTGGGCGGCGATAATCCAGCACTATTTTATTGGTGCCTGGATACCAAATAGAGATGAAACCAACCACTATTATAGTAAGGCACTCGATGATGGTCGTTACACCCTTGGTTTAGTCTCGCCAGAAGTAGAGGTTGAACCGGGAACAACCAGCACATTCTCAAGTGGTCTCTATGTTGGCTCCAAAACACAGGAAAGATTAGAGGCGGTTGCGCCAGGACTCGTGCTGACGGTCGATTACGGAATACTGACATTGATCGCCGAGCCACTGTTCTGGTTACTTAAGTTTTTCCATGATCTGATCGGAAACTGGGGCTGGGCGATTATTGGTGTGACGCTGGTGATAAAGCTTGTCTTCTACAAGCTCTCTGAAAAGAGTTACCGCTCCATGGCCAATATGCGCAAGGTGACACCAAAAATTACCGCGATTCGCGAGCGCTATATCGATGACCGTCAACGCATGAGTCAGGCGATGATGGAGCTTTATAAAAAAGAGAAGATCAACCCGATGGGCGGCTGTCTACCGATGCTGGTTCAGATCCCTGTCTTTATCGCGCTCTACTGGGTGTTACTGGAGAGCGTAGAGTTACGCCAGGCAGACTTCATCTTCTGGTTAAATGATCTCTCAACCAAAGATCCCTATTATGTCTTACCTTTATTGATGGGGCTGACGATGTACATTCAGCAGCAGCTGAATCCGAAGCCACCCGATCCAATGCAGGCGAAGATCATGGCGGCACTGCCGTTTATCTTTACCCTCTTTTTTGCTTTCTTCCCATCAGGGCTGGTGCTCTACTGGGTGGTCAATGCAATCCTGTCAATCCTGCAGCAGTGGTATATCACTCGCCGCATCGATATGGGGCTTGATGACGATGACGACGATAAGAAAGATAAAAAAGGTAAGGGCAAAAAAGGGAAAAAGAAAGCTAAACCCAAACCGCCACCAAAAGCCTTAGAGGCCAGCAGCGATTAAATGGTTGGTGAATAAACTAAAAGGGCTGTTCGAAAGAGCAGCCCTTTTTTATTGGTAACAACGCAGCGTACAATCAACAAAATGTTAAGAGAGCACGACACTATCGCAGCAATTGCCACCGCGCCCGGGCGTGGCGGCGTCGGCATTGTGCGTGTCTCTGGTAAAAAAGCGATTGCGATTGCCGAGCAGATATTAGGTAAGCGCCCTGCCCCGCGCCATGCGGAGTATCTTGGTTTTTGTGATGCGAATGGTGGTGTGATCGATGCCGGGATTGCGCTGCTGTTTGTTGCTCCTCACTCGTTTACCGGTGAAGATGTATTAGAGCTGCAGGGGCATGGTGGTCCGGTAGTGTTAGATATGTTGCTGCAACGGGTGATAGAGCTCGGCGCGCGGCTCGCCAGGCCGGGTGAATTTTCAGAGCGCGCTTATCTCAATGACAAACTGGATCTGGCGCAGGCTGAGGCGATTGCAGATCTCATCGACTGCACGTCACAACAGGCAGTACGTTCTGCGCTACGTTCATTACAGGGTGAGTTTTCATTTCAGATTAATGTGCTGCTACAGCAGTTGATAGAGGTGCGTATCTACGTAGAGTCGGCGCTCGACTTTCCGGAAGAAGAGATCGACTTTCTCAGTGATGGCAAAGTGTTAGAGATGTTGAATGGTGTTATCGCAACGCACCACAACATCATGCGCTCTGCACAACAAGGGGCACTGCTGCGCGACGGCATGAATGTAGTGATTGTCGGCAGGCCCAACGCCGGTAAATCGAGTCTACTTAATGCGCTCGCAAGTCGCGAGACAGCGATTGTTACCGAGATCGCAGGTACGACGCGTGATGTGTTGCGGGAACAGATCACCATTGATGGCTTGCCGCTGCACATCATCGACACCGCTGGGCTGCGCGATAGCGATGATGTTGTCGAACAACTCGGCATCGAGCGCGCATACCAGGAGATCGGAAAGGCGGATGCGGTTCTGTTGCTGGTTGACGATAGCGG
>DRLG01000216.1 GCA_011053135.1 Chromatiales bacterium | reverse complement strand
GCTATGGCATTTTCTGGCTGCCAGAAGCGGGTTCGATAGCACTGGTCAAAGCCGTTGCGCCAGATCTCACCCGACTTGGTTGTCCAGTAGCCTGGCGTATCACCTGCAGTGGCGTTGGGGGTGGCGGCAATCGATATTATTGCTACCGATAGGGCCACACCAGTTAATGGAATGAGTTTTTTGCCGAACATGAAAATCTCCTGTTGAGCTGTCTGAATGGTAAATAATGGTTCAATTTGTTAGCGACATATCATAACCTCAATAACTTGCAAATTATAGTGAAAATATTGAGCGTGATAGCTGTGTTGAAATATCACTCACGACATTGCGCTGGCAAGGGTGCCCTGTATACTTGCTCCGCAAGAGTTAACAGGTGGAGAGAGGGGCTAGAGTAGATGGAGATAAATAAGCAGAGGGGTTGCAGATGCGTTACGCTTCGTTAATCTTCGCCTATGCAATCGTTGCGCTATTGCTGGGGCTGGGTTTTCTATTTCCTGAGCGCCCGCTCACACTGGGTGGCTTTGCCTTGATTACTGCCGTATTGACGCCTGTGGTGGCTGGGTTCGATCTGGTCGGGCAGAGTATTATTGATAGTCCATGGATGAAAAATAGTCACCAACTGGTGCGGCCACTGCTCGGGGTGGTGGTGCTGGCGGCATTTCTCGCGACACTCTACACCGTGGTTCAAATGGTTTCTGTCTCGACCGCCCCCTGGTGGTGAGCCACTTCTGAGTCTTTTGTGCACGGAAGGTTTCTGCCATTTAATTCAGGCGCACCAAAATGTTAGACTGTCGCAACATCGATTTTTGTGAGAGGCATTATGGCAGGTCATAGCAAGTGGGCGAATATTCAGCACCGCAAGGGTGCGCAGGACGCCAAACGTGGAAAACTGTTTACCAAATTAATCCGAGAGATCACCGTGGCCGCCCGTATCGGGGGTGGTGATGTCGCCTCAAATCCACGCCTACGCGCCGCGATCGATAAGGCGCTGAGCGGCAACATGACCAAAGAGACCATTGAGCGCGCGGTCAAGCGGGGCAGTGGCGCGACCGATGGTGAAGATTATGTCGAAATCCGCTACGAGGGGTACGGCCCGAACGGGCTGGCGGTGATGGTTGACTGCCTGACCGACAACCGAAATCGCACCGTGGCTGAGGTGCGCCACGCCTTCTCAAAGTGTGGAGGGAATCTCGGTACCGATGGCTCAGTCGCCTACCTCTTTAACAAGCTCGGTGTGATCAGCTACCCAGCAGGTTGTGACGAAGATGCCATTATGGAAGCGGCGCTGGAGGCCGGCGCGGAAGATATCGTCACCCACGATGATGGATCGGTGGACGTGCAGACCACTGCGGAAGATTTTCTGGATGTGAAGGATGCGATGATCAAAGCGGGTTTTGCGCCAGAACATGCAGAGGTGACGCAGCAGGCCTCGACCACTGTTGAACTGGATCTCGAAGGGGCTGAAAAGATGTTACGCATGATCAGCATGCTGGAAGATCTTGACGATGTGCAAAACGTCTATTCCAATGCGGATGTTTCGGCAGAGGTGATGGCGCAGCTTTGATTATTCGACCTGACTTGCTGTCTCGCCCTGCCTTTTCGGCTGTGACCGGATGATACGCATTCTTGGTATCGATCCTGGCTCCAGGGTTACCGGATTTGGGGTGATCGATGTCTCGGGTGCGCGTGTCTCGTATGTAGCCAGTGGCTGTGTGCGGACGACGGACGGCACCCTGCCAGAGCGCCTTAAGACGATCTATGAAGGGGTCGCCGAAGTGGTGCGCAGTTACCAGCCCCTTGAGATGGCGATCGAAAATGTCTTTATGCAGAAAAATGCTGCATCTGCACTCAAGCTGGGGCAGGCGCGGGGAGCTGCCATTTGTGCTGTTATCACGCAGGCGGTCGATGTGCATGAATACTCGCCAACACAGATCAAACAGGCGGTGGTGGGGCGTGGCCACGCCGATAAGGTACAGGTGCAACATATGGTCACTGCGCTGTTGAAGCTGCCGGAACCGCCACAGGACGATGCGGCCGATGCGCTGGCCTGCGCGCTCTGCCATAGCAACACTCGTCAATCACTCGACTATCTCACCGCAGCGCAGATTGCGCGCGAAGCGGTGGCGCGATGATCGGTCGTCTGCGTGGGCGGGTAGTCTGGAAGCAGGCGCCGCAACTGCTAATCGATGTTAATGGTGTTGGCTATGAAGTCGAAGCAACGATGAACACCTTTTATACGCTGCCGCTTGAGAGCAGCGAGATCACACTCTATACCCACTTGGTGGTACGCGAAGATGCGCAGCTGCTCTATGGGTTTGCCTCTGAGGCGGAACGGGCGATGTTTCGCGGCCTGATTAAAATCAACGGTGTAGGGGCGAAGATGGCGCTGACCATTCTTTCCGGTATGTCGATTGATGAGTTTGCCGTGTGCATTCGTGAAAGTGACAGCGCAACGCTAACGCGCCTGCCCGGCGTCGGTAAAAAGACGGCCGAGCGCCTGATTATTGAGATGCGCGACCGCCTCGACAAGCTCTTCACTCATGCG
>DRLG01000215.1 GCA_011053135.1 Chromatiales bacterium | reverse complement strand
TGTCATCTATCTGTGGGCCGTGCTCCTCTTCCTGCACAATCCCCATCGCTTCCATCATCTTCTCAAATTCGCCACTATCATTATTATTAAATGGGGAAAGTAAATGCTCTTCGTTTTTTGCAAGCTCGTCATCGGGAAGGCCAAGCTCATCCGCCAGGTCTCTCAACAGGCAATCAATTTCATCAACCGGCTGCGCTTTGAGCACCGCCTCTGCTAAAGGCTGCGACGAGAGGGTGGCAGCCGAAATATTTGCAATATGATAACGCTCTATCTCCTGAATAACATCCTGCATCTGCGCTTCAGTATAACCGATCATCGCCAGCCCTTCTCTTACCTCATCGATGATCACCGGTATCACCGCTAACAGCTTTTTTTTCCCACTAGCGGTTTTCGGTGGATCCATACTCCAGACCAGGTCGCCTATCATCTGTTCAGCACGTTGAAAGGCTTCGCTGTCGCACCCCTCTCTGTCTATGATAGTCGATAACACCTCACGCCAGCTACCCATCAGAAACGCCTTGATCTCTTCTGGGACCTTTCGATGCAGTAACTTCCCGGCAATTATTTCTGCAGTATCTTTATGCGCCTTTGCAGCACGACTATTTTTCTCTGCCCTTTTGCCAATCTCCTGCTGGACCTGGTGAAAACCGGCATTATGTTCATCCATAAAGGCCGTCAAATCTTCCAGGCAGGTTTCAAAAAGTTTGATATCACCCTGAAACTCATGCATCAGAGAGATCACAATCGATTCAATTTTTTTATAAACCAGATCGTTGCTCTTTTCACCTTCCACTACAGTATTAACAGTCTGTCCGGCAATCGTTAGCTGGTTCAGCAGTACCCTTGCCGGGTGCTCTTTCTGAGAAAAAAATACGCGGTCAATGATCGCTACTTTCAATACGGGAATCTGCAACCGGCCAAGCAGGGCTTTCACATTGTCGGGAAGGTGTTCATCACCCATCAAGTCATCAAATATCATATTGATAACATCGATGGTCTCATCATCGAGCTGGCTTATTCCAGCTGGAGAAGCACCTTCACGCCCACTAAGCTCTGTTTTGATGTGAGCCTTTAACGCCTCACCTGACATCTCAACGCCAGACTCAAACAGCTCGTTGGTCGCCTGCAGACCAGACAGTGCCTCTATTAACTGGGGTGTGACCGGCGTTGAAACCAATGCCGCCTGCGGTGCTGCCCCTGCAGCAGCCTCACCAGTAAATAGCCCTGCCAGCTGCTGAACGCCCTGAAAGGCGTGCGGCAAGGGTATCTCTCCAGCTGCTGTTCCCGTTCCGACACCAGCACTATTAACCACCCCTTCAACAGGAGCCGTGTACGCTTGCGGTTGTTGAGTGGCGCTGCCGGGTGCAACTGCATGGGCATGATGGCCGCTCCCATCCTGGGCGCTACCCTGCTGCTCTGTTCTCACAGGCGGGGGATGGTTGACATGCTCCGGAACGGCGCTTTTTTTTACTTTTCTTTTGATCTCAGGCATGACACCAGCCTGAGCTAAAATATCATTCAGCTCATCGTAAAGAGAACCAATAGACTCCAGCAAACTTCTTTCAAGGGAACGATAGATTGCCAGCTTGACCTTGATATCAAGTTCCAGTGGTTGCAGTATCTCTTCAAAGGCACTACAGATGGTAGCAGAGCCAAAGGGCACTCGCCCTTCTTCCATGTCATGCTCTGGCAATAAGCAACTCAAACGCTGCTCCAGCGCATACAGTTCATCACTGCAGTGTTCAAATATTTTCGAGGTGATCTGCTCCACAACCAGCGACTCTTCTAATTGTGACTCTTCGACGAGAGTCAGCGTATCATCCAGATCCTCAATCGAATCGCCCTGACGATCACACTGATTAAGCGCCTGATTTAGTAGCCTTGAATAGCTTAAATGAAACTGCCTGGCGAGGTTGTCGTGCTCGCTGCGTAGCTGGCGCATCGCTTCGCTGTAGCGTTGTGCTCTGGTAAATTCATGAGTGGTCTCCATCAATTTAGTCAGGTCATTTCTCACCTGCTTCGCCAGCAGTTTAAACAGCCTGTCAACGTAAGTTTCAGAAGATCTCTGGCACTGTTTTATGAGCGCATGTACCCGTGAGCGAGGCAGGGTAACCCCTTGCTCTTTTTCTTCGAGAAATGGTTTTTCCTCGTCACTCATTTGCAGCCATTGCCTCGACGCCTGTTTTCATTGAATGGTCTATTAAACCTTATCGGTTAATTTTAACTTAACTTTAGTAAAATCAATCACTAACAAGTGATTTAGATACCTTCCCTGGCGCTAAAACAACCACCCTGTCACCCTCTGGCACTACCTGCCATCAATGGGACAGACTGCGAGCGGTGGCTAACCGAAGAGTGCGCCGCCAACCACTTCACCAGAGGGAGCCACTGCGACAGTTCAAGCCGAACCGTTTGAGGGCTTAATTCATGTACTCCCAGACCAGATTCAACGGCACGAATATAGTTATCCGTATCTGCTAATGCTGCAACAAATGGAATATTGAGCTCATCGAGAAAGTGCTTTAGTGGTCGGTAAAGCGCCTTTTTAGCGCGAATGCGGTTCGCAACCACGCCAATGATGGTGTGATTATGCCGACATGCATTGATGATCAGTTTCAGCTCATAAATAAACTCAGATGAGGCGTGGATGTCGATCGGAGATGGTACAACCGGTACGATAATCACATCCGCTTTTATCACCATCTCATTCAGTATCTTTTTGCACATACCAGCCGGCGCATCAATCACCACACGCTCAGTGTTATGTGGAATCCTAAGCTGAAACGTCCGCGTGACACCGACTTTAAAATGGCTCGCATCAACCATGTGAATAGCAGGGGAGTCCCCCTGTTCACGCAGCTGGTTCCAATGGAGGCTGGAGCCCTGAGGGTCGTAATCCATCAGCGCTGTTTTCAGGTGAGATGCGGCAAAGAGGCTCGCCAGGTTCGAAGCGATAGTCGTTTTACCGCTCCCGCCTTTCGAATTAATCACTAACACCGTCTGCATATCCGCCTGCTCCATTTTCAGTCACAGGGGAGAACTCACACATCTGATAAATCGCTTATCGACCAGCTAGCTAAGGAGTCATCCCCTCATACTGACTTAGTCGGCAGCGATACCGCATTTATTAGAATCTGATGGCTGCTAGCACCATTCAACTATCGACTTTGCCGTGAGTTTCCGCTTTTTCAACGGGCCTGGTGCAGGCAAGAAGCCATAAGTACCCCCCCACACCGGCAACGATAGAGCCGGCCAGCACGCCTGTTTTTGCCATTAGCAGATATTCAGCCTGACCAGCAAAACCGAGTTCTGCAACAAAGATAGACATTGTAAAACCGATACCGCTCAGCAGCGCGACTCCACAGA
>DRLG01000214.1 GCA_011053135.1 Chromatiales bacterium | reverse complement strand
GATGAAGATCAGCTCATTCATTCAAAAAGAAGCAGACCGTTGCGTCAAATGCGGCCTCTGCCTGCCGCACTGCCCCACCTACCAGCAACTCAAAGATGAGGGTGATTCGCCACGCGGCCGTATCGCGCTGATGCAGGGCTTGGCGCAGCAAAAACTGCTACCCGATGAGAAGCTGCTGGCTCATCTTGACCGCTGCCTGCTCTGCCACGCCTGCGAGGTGATGTGCCCATCCGAGGTTAAATACGGTGAATTGATAAAAGAGACCCGTGCCGCGCTCCATAGCGAAACAACCGCCCCTACCGGGCGGGCGGCAGAGATGGTGCGGCGCTTCGTTACCGAACCTGATCACCGCCGTCATCTCAGCCGCCTGCTACGTATTTATCAAAATAGTGGGCTCGGCTGGCTGGCGCGCCACAGCGGGCTGTTGCGCCCACTGGGACTACAGCGCATTGAAGGCGTAGTACCAAAACTGGGCGCGGCATTGCCAACTCAGGATTACTATCCGCCGATTGGTGAACAAAAAGGAGAAATCGGGCTTTTTGTCGGCTGCATGGGCGACAGTCTCGACACCACCACCATACACGCAGCGATCCAGTTACTGACACATCTTGGCTACGCCGTTCATCTACCACAGGATCAGAACTGCTGCGGTGCGCTACACCTGCATCGAGGCGATTTAAAACAAGCTGAAGCGCTGGCTAACGAAAATCGTACCGCATTTAGTGATCTCAGGATCGACGCACTAATCTACTGCGCCAGTGGTTGCGGTAGTACGCTGCAAAAGCTGGAACAGGTCGGCAGCGATGAGACTCCGGTTTTGGAGATTGGCCAGTTTCTGGCGCAGATCGAATGGCCAAAAGGGGTTAAACTCCGTCCGCTCGACAAACGAATCGCCATCCACCTACCCTGCAGCCTCAGCCATCTACTGCATCAGGGCGCTGCGCCCGAGGCGCTGCTCTCAAAGATCCCCGGTGTAACATTAGTGCCGCTTCCAGAAAATCAAATCTGCTGCGGCGGCGCTGGTGATTATATGATGCGCCACCCAGCGCTTGCCGATAGCCTGCGTGAGCGTAAATTACGCCAGCTCGACATTGTCCGCCCCGACATTTTAGTCAGCTCTAATATTGGCTGTGCACTGCATATAGCCGCAGGAGTGCGTGGTGCTGGCTTGAAAATGGAAGTCATTCACCCGGTGACACTGCTGGCGCAGCAGATATTGATGCAGGGAGAAGGGGGAAGATAAAAGGGGAAAGGGAGTTGCGCCCACTTTCCGCTTTATATCCAGTAGGCGCTTTTGGTCATCACCTTTGAGGTCAGCTTCATAAACCCTTTGACCGGCACAGGTAGCTCAGCGCCGCCCGCTTCCAGCGCCATATTACCGTGATGCGCCTCATCTTCTTTCATCTGCTCAAGGATCTTGCGGCTTTTGGCATCTTTTTCCGGGATCTGTTCCAGGTGCTCTTCGAGGTGGCTAATTACCTGACGTTCAGTCTCGGCAACAAAACCGAGGCTCCATTTATCACCGATCTTGCCCGCCAGCGCGCCGATCGCCAGTGATCCGCCGTACCACAGTGGGTTTAGCAGGCTGGTGTGGCTGCCCAGTTCGGTGACACGCTGTTCGCACCACTCGAGATGGTCGTTCTCTTCCAGCGCCGCACGCTCCATTTTTTCACGCACTTCCGGCAGCTTCGCGGTTAACGCCTGCCCCTGATAAAGCGCCTGCGCTGAGACTTCACCGGCGTGGTTGATCCGCATCAAACGAATCGCGAGCTGCTTTTCAGCGTCGCTCAGCTCCGCCTCATCAACCCCGTCGGCGGGGTTGGGGCGCTCGGTCACTTCCGGTTTACCAAAAACGGTGCGCACACCGTGATCCAGGTTCATCACGAGGTGGTCAAGTGGGGTGTAATTTCGATTAGCCATAAATTAAAGATACCTAAAGAATAGAAGATCATCAAACGGTAAGCGCGGCCTTCGCTTTAACCGCACTTATCCGAGATCGGCGGATGGTAGATCATCTGCACCAGATTGCCGCCCGGATCAAAACAGTAAAAGCTACGCGCGCCATCACGATGGGTGCGCGGCTGCGTCTTCATCTTTACATCGAAGCGATTCATGTAATCGAACCAGCGGTCAACATCCTCTGGGGTTTTTAAAATAAACCCGATGTGATCAAGCCGCTGCTGCCCCTCCTGAGGGTCAAATGTAGCTGGCGCGCGGTGCAGCGCAAGGTTGTCACAACCAGAGCAGAGGTAGATGTTATCGGGATCCGGCTGCCATTCAATCACCATATCCAGAATCTGAGTATAAAAACGGACGCTCGCCTCAAGATCACTCACATAGAGCGCCACATGGCGCATGCCGCCGGTTGCTGCTGGTTTTTCCATCTAGCTACCCTTTAATAAACAGTTATCATGAATATTTTATTCGACCTCAATAATCTCAAAATCATGTGTTACTTCAGCCACCTGAGACAACATGATCGATGCAGAGCAATATTTCTCTGCGGTCAGCGAGACAGCTCGCGCCACTGATTTCTCTGACAGCGCCCTGCCTGTCACAACAAAATGGACATGGATTTTGGTAAAGACTTTGGGGGCTCTCTCGGCACGTTCCGCCGTCACTTCTGCAACGCAGTCGCTCACTGCCTGACGCGACTTTTTCAGGATGCTCATCACATCAAAAGCGGTGCAACCACCGGTACCGAGCAGCAGCATCTCCATTGGACGAATCCCCATATTCCGTCCTCCCGCCTCTGGCGGCCCGTCCATCACCACCGTGTGGCCACTGCCGGACTCACCCAGGAACATCATATCCTGTACCCACTTAACACTAACCTTCATCAATAACCCTCTTCAAATAACGCAATCTACCGATAAGTATGTATGATACACACCCTGGGAGCCAGAATATTGCTGCGAAACGATAACACGATTCAT
>DRLG01000213.1 GCA_011053135.1 Chromatiales bacterium | reverse complement strand
CTCGTGCTGCTGCTGGGGGTGCTGATGGCTGTCTGGCTCGCCTTTTTCTCGGCACGGCGCCTGGTAACGCCGATACGCGTTCTGGCGATCGGCACGCGTGCGGTAGCGGCGGGCGACTACACCAAGCGTTTGCCGATGCACTCCGGCGATGAGCTCGGTTTTCTGGTGGAGTCGTTTAATGACATGACGCTTAAGATCGCCCGCGCACAGGAAGAGGTGCGCAGCAGTCAGCAGCAGGCAGAGCAGGAGCGCGCTTATCTCTGGGCGGTGCTGGCGCGTCTCTCATCGGGGGTGTTGACCCTGGATGTGAATCGAACGGTCTATACCGTGAATGTGGCAGCGGGTGAAATTCTTGGGGTGGAATCGAAGGCCTGTATCGGTTACGAGCTGAATGAGATTGTTGAACGCTATGAATACCTGAAAAACTTTGCCGATGCGATCACCCCCCACCTTGCCGAGTCATGCAGCGATACCTCAGGGAAAGGTGAATGGCGCGAGGAGGTGATCTTTTACGGTGCAACCGGGCGGCAGGTGCTGATGTGTGGTGGCGCGGCACTGCCGGGCGATGACGGGGGGTATGTGATTGTCTTTGATGATGTCACTAACCTGGTGCAGGCGCAGCGCGACGCTGCATGGGGTGAGGTGGCGCGCCGCCTCGCACATGAGATTAAAAACCCACTGACACCGATTCAACTATCGGCCGAGCGGCTACGCCATAAATACCTTAAATCGATGCCCCCCGAGGATGCCGTCGTGCTGGACAAGTCAACCCATACGATTGTGCAGCAGGTAGAGGTGATGAAAGAGATGGTGCAGGCCTTCTCTGAATATGCGCGCACCCCGAAGTTAGAGTTGCGCCCACTGCCACTCAACGCCCTGATCGATGAGGTGCTGGAGCTCTACCGCAATAACCACCTGGGTGTGGTGATTGAGGCTCGGTTGCAGAAGCGCTTGCCACTGGTCTCAGTGGATGCAGGAAGAATGCGCCAGCTGCTGCATAATCTGATTAAAAATGCGCTGGAAGCGATGGTAGAGGGTGAGATGAAGATCACCCTTGAGACCCGCGCACTGAGCGAGCGCGGGGTGTCGATGGTCGAGCTGCGGGTGGTCGACAGTGGCCCCGGTATTCCGGTGGCGATCCTGGAAAATATTTTTGAACCCTACGTCACCGCAAAGCCGAAGGGTAGTGGACTGGGGTTAGCGATTGTTAAAAAGATTGTTGAAGAGCACAGTGGTGTGATCTGGGCTGAAAACCTGGAACAGGGCGCCTGCATGACCATTCATTTGCCGGTAGCGCCTGGCAATATCGATAATGTAGCGCGGGTGGGTGCTGCTGATGACAGCACGCCAGAAGATGTGATGCCGTTTAAACAACCTGATGGTGAAAAGTGATGAGTGCCCCTTATGTGTTAGTTGTTGACGATGAACGCGATATTCGCGAGCTGGTCAAGGATATCCTGGAAGATGAAGGGTACGAGGTCGATCTTGCGGCCAATGGTGAAGAGGCGCGCAAGTTGCGCCGCAAGCGGCGGCCACATCTGATTCTGCTTGATGTCTGGATGCCCGATATCGACGGCATCTCACTATTGCGTGAATGGTCGCAGGAGGGCGGTGCCGATATTCCGGTGATCATGATCTCTGGTCACGGCACGGTTGAGACGGCGGTCGAGGCGACGCGTCTTGGCGCATATGACTTTGTTGAAAAACCGCTATCGCTGGCCAAACTGCTGCTGGTGGTCGGGCGTGCGCTGGAAGCGGGCCGCCTGCAGCGTGAAAATGAAGGGCTGCGGCGCAAGGCGCAGCCGCTGGGTGTGCCGGTCGGTGATAGTCAGACCATACGTGATCTCTGTGAACGCGCACGGCTGATTGCCAAACATAATGCGTGGGTGCTAATCAGTGGCGAGGCGGGGAGCGGCAAGGAGCTCTTTGCTCGCTATCTTCACGCTAGCAGTTCACGTGCAGCGGAGCCTTTTATCGATGTGAGTGTCGCCTCCATGGCGACGACGAATGCCGCCGCAGAGCTCTTTGGCAGTGAAGAGGGTGGCGCAATCCATTATGGCTGTATTGAGCAGGCAAATGGCGGCACGCTGTTTCTCAGTGAGATCGGCGACATGGATCCGGGGGTGCAGGCGAAGCTCTTTAGCACGCTGGAAAACCGGTCGTTTTTGCGAGTAGGCGGGGTTGAGCCCGTTGCCTTTGATGTGCGGATCATTGCCGCTACCCATCGTGATCTAAAGCAGTATGTTAGTGAAGGGCACTTTCGCGAAGACCTCTATTATCATCTGAATGTTGTGCCGCTGAATGTGCCGCCACTGCGTGAACATGCCGAAGATGTGAAGGCGTTACTCGATTACTATGCCGAGCAGTTTGTAGAGCGTGAACATCTGGCGCAGCGTCGCTTTAGTGAGGCCGCTATTTCTCGCCTGATGAGTTATCCATGGCCGGGGAATGTGCGTGAGCTGAAAAACCTGGTGCAGCGCCTGATGATCTTTGGTAGTGACAACGAGATCGATGTCGATGAAGTCGAGGCGGCGCTGGGCGTTGCGCTCAGTAGTGGCGCAAGCCCCCATCCGGTTGAATTTGATCTGCCGCTGCGTGGTGCACGTCAACAGTTTGAGAAGGCCTACTTTGAGCATCAGCTGCGACAGCACCACGGCAATCTCGGGCAGGTGGCACGCAAAGCGGGGATTGAACGTACCCACCTCTATCGTAAACTTCGCGCGCTGGGCGTCGATAAAAAGAGAGATTCGGGGAGCAAGTAGCGATGAGCGACCATTCATTTTTCTGTTACGCTATGCGCCTGAAAAAATTAACTAACCTGATGCGTTGCGTTTAACGTTGATGCTGGATTTAATGCGATGAAAATTATAGTGCTCGGTGCGGGTCAGGTGGGTTCGTCGGTGGCGGAGAACCTTGCCAGAGAGGCGAACGACATCACCGTTGTCGATGTCGATACCAGGGCGCTGCATGAACTGCAGGATCGCCTTGATCTGCGCACGGTGACTGGCCACGCTTCGCATCCGGATGTGCTGCGCCGTGCGGGTGCCGAAGATGCCGACATGATACTTGCGGTGACCAATAGTGATGAGACCAATATGGTGGCCTGTCAGGTCGCCTACACCCTGTTTCACACCCCAACCAAGATCGCGCGCGTGCGTGCACGGGAGTATGTCGCCTACTCACAGCTCTTTACCCAGGAGGCGCTGCCGGTTGATATGTTGATCAGTCCTGAGCAGGTGGTGATCGATCATGTGCGGCGCTTGATTGAGTACCCAGGTGCACTACAGGTGCTCGACTTTGCTGGAGGGCTGGTACGGCTGGTGGCGGTAAAGGCCTATTACGGCGGGCCGCTGGTAGGACATGAACTGCGTGAACTGAAAGAGCATATGCCGGGGATAAAATCACGTGTCGCAGCGATTTTTCGTCGTGGCACGCCGATCATTCCGCAGGGCGATACCGTGATTGAGGTTGATGATGAAGTCTTCTTTATCGCGGCAAAGGATGATATCCGTGCGGTGATGAGCGAGCTGCGTAAGCTCGATAAACCGATCAAACGCATTATCCTGGTGGGCGGCGGCCATATCGGCAAAGGGCTGGCGGCAGCACTGGAAGACCGCTATCAGGTGAAGCTGATCGACCACAATACCGAGCGCACACAGCGCATCGCAGAAGAGCTCGACAAAACACTGGTGCTGCTGGGTGATGCCGCAGATGAAGAGCTGCTGCTGGAAGAGAATATTGAGAGCACCGATATCTTCTGCGCGATGACCAATGATGACGAAGCCAATATATTATCGGCGATGCTGGCAAAACGTCTTGGCGCCAAAAAGGTGATGACGCTGATCAACCGCGCCGCTTATGTAGATCTCGTTGAGAGCGGGGAGATCGACATTGCGGTCTCCCCCCATCAGGCGACAATCGGCGGGCTGCTGGCTCATGTCCGTCGTGGCGATGTGGTGGTGGTGCATTCGTTGCGGCGTGGTGCGGCCGAGGCGATCGAGGCGATCGCCCATGGCGATAAAAACTCCTCTAAAGTCGTTGGGCGTGCGGTCGAAGATATCAGGCTGCCGCAGGGAACGAGTATCGGTATTATCGTTCGCGGCGAAGAGGTGCTGGTGGCGCATCACAATACGGTGATCGAGGCAGAGGATCATGTGATCCTGTTCCTGATCGATAAAAAGCGGATCACAGAGGTCGAACGTCTCTTTCAGGTGGGCGTAACCTTTCTCTAATGTGCGCGCCTGATTCTTTTGTACAGTCTGCTTCTGGTTTCTGATACCCATGCAATATAAAGCGATTCAACGCATCATCGGAATTCTGCTGGCGCTCTTTAGTCTGACGATGCTGCCGCCTGCGGCGCTGGCGTGGATCTATGATGAGGCGTCGTTGAGCGCCTTTCTCTACGCCTTTGCGATGGTGATGCTGATCGGCATGCTCTTGTGGCTGCCGGTGTGCAGGCATCGAAAAGAGCTGCGCCTGCGCGACGGTTTTATTGTGGTGGTGATGTTCTGGGTGGTGCTCGGCATGTCCGGCTCACTACCCTTCATATTGAGTTCGAAGCTCTCCTTTGTCGATGCGGTGTTTGAGTCGCTGTCAGGGCTGACCACGACCGGGGCGACCGTGATCTTTGGGCTGGATGAGATGCCGCTGTCGGTCCTCTATTATCGCCAGCAGTTACAGTGGCTCGGCGGGATGGGGATTATCGTACTGGCAGTCGCGATTCTACCGATGCTCGGTATCGGTGGCATGCAGCTCTATCGCGCCGAGACACCGGGGCCGATGAAAGATAATAAACTGACACCGCGCATCACCGAGACCGCCAAGGCGTTGTGGTACATCTATCTGGGGTTGACCGTCACCTGTGCGCTGGCCTACTGGCTCGCAGGGATGACGCCGTTTGATGCGATCGCCCATAGCTTTTCGACCATCGCTATCGGGGGCTTCTCCACCCATGACGCCAGTATCGGCTACTTTAACAGCACATTGATTGAGTCGGTCGCGATAGTTTTTATGTTGCTGGCCGGGGTCAACTTTGCCCTTCACTTTCTGGCGTGGCGCGGTCTGAGCCTGCGCCCCTATCTGAGTGACCCTGAATTCCGCTTCTATTTCTCGATTCTATTGATTGTTTCCGCCATCACCTCCTATTTTCTATACGCCAGCGGGACATTTGGTAGCGCGGGCACGGCGCTGCATCACGGCATCTTTCAGGCGGTCTCGATCGGTACCACGGCGGGCTTTACCACCGCGGAATACCACAACTGGCCACTCTTTTTACCCGTACTGTTACTGCTCACCAGCTTTATCGGTGGCTGCGCCGGATCGACCGGTGGCGGACTAAAAGTGATCCGGGTGCTGCTGCTGTTAAAGCAGGGCGCGCGTGAGATCAAGCGCCTGATTCACCCCAATGCACAATTTGCGGTTAAGGTGGGTAACAAGCCGTTGCCGAGTCGTGTAATCGATGCCGTATGGGGGTTTTTCTCACTCTATGTGGTCTGCTTCTGTGTGATGTCGGTGACCCTGGCCGCGACCGGGCTCGATTTTGTCACCTCATTCTCAGCAGTGGCCGCCTGCATGAACAACCTCGGCCCGGGGCTGGGGGATGTGGGGCTAAACTATGCGAGTATCAACGACACCGCCAAATGGGTGCTCTGTTTTGCGATGCTACTGGGGCGTCTTGAAATCTTTACGTTGCTGGTGCTGTTAACGCCGGCGTTCTGGCGAAAATAATGCGGTTGAAATAGTGAGGATGTGATGGAAATTAGCGACACACAAAAGAAGTGGGATGCGATCTATCAGCAGGCGGATGAGGGTGAGTACACTGCTGTTCGCGTATTGCAGGAGAATCGACACCTGCTCCCCACCAGTGGCACCGCGCTGGAGCTTGCCTGTGGTATGGCAGCCAATGCCGCATTCCTTGCGAACCACGGCCTGACAACCACGGCGTGGGATATCTCCGCAGTGGTGATAGAACGCCTTAAGGGGTCATCCGCAATGGCGGGGCTGGATATAACTTTTGAAGCGCGCGATATTGTGCAGCAGCCACCGCAAGCGGCTGCGTTCGATGTGATTGTGGTGAGCTACTTTCTCGACCGCTCACTCATCCCACATATCAAGCGGGCACTGAAACCGCTCGGGCTGATTTATTACCAGACATTTACTCAGACCTATGTAAATGAAGGGGGGCCGCGCAGCGCCAATTTCCGCCTCGCCGATAATGAGCTGCTACAGCTATTCAGCGACTACCAGCTACTGGCCTATCGGGAAGAGGGTCGTGTTGGCGATACGCAGCAGGGGTACCGCAATGAGGCGTTGATCGTCGCCCAGAAACCCGCTTCCGATATGTCCGCATAAGCTCACCTGCTCCATCGTATGTCCACTCGCCGTCAGGGCGAATGGGCAGCTCTCGCTATTCCATTGATGCTGTTTCAGATGTTTTGCCGCAGGCGGGCGGGTGGTGTGGTCGGTCGTCAATAAATCAGAGATCCTTTAATGTCTTTGACAGGGGATCTGTAAATTCCACGCCTCTAGGCGGCATCGTTGCTTTTACACCCTCTCCCCTTTAGGGGAGAGGGACGGGGTGAGGGGTGAGCATGCTCCGAGGTTGAAATTTGAACCCTCACCCTACCCCTCTCCCAGTCCTGGGAGAGGGGGCAATCGGCCGTACGGCCGATCAATCCGGCTTTTAGCCGTAACCCGAAGCCACCGGCTTTAGCCGGTGGAGTATTCACGTTTATTTGTAGGGATTTATTTATTTTTATTGGGGTGATTTGTAATACCCATTCTAAGGTAAGGATAAATGGCCCGACCTGTGATATTTATATACTATCAGGACAACTTACAGGAGTGAGAAATGGGTTTGCTCTTTCCAGAGATAGCGCCATATGTACACCATTCCATCAAAGTGGAATCACCGCATGTGATTCACGTTGAAGAGTGCGGTAATCCGTCCGGAATTCCGGTGTTGTTTGTGCATGGCGGGCCGGGTGCTGGGTGCGAGGATTATCATCGGCGTTTTTTTGACCCCGAGCTCTACCGAATTATTCTTTTTGATCAGCGCGGCTGTGGGCGTTCAACACCGCACGCATCGCTTGAAAACAACACTACTCAGGGGCTGGTGGCCGACATGGAGGTGATCCGCCAGCAGCTAGGGGTCGATCAATGGGTCCTGTTTGGCGGCTCGTGGGGCTCGACTTTAAGCCTGGTTTACGCACAGACCCATACCGAACGGGTGGCCGGGCTGATACTACGCGGTATCTTTTTATGCCGGCCGCACGAGATTCAGTGGTTTTATCAAAACGGCGCCAGCCGCCTCTTTCCCGACTACTGGGAGTCGTT
>DRLG01000212.1 GCA_011053135.1 Chromatiales bacterium | reverse complement strand
GCTCGCAACGTCTCAAGCTTGAAGGCTTTGATGTTGTGATGATCA
This sequence comes from Chromatiales bacterium, assembly GCA_011053135.1. Taxonomy (GTDB): domain Bacteria; phylum Pseudomonadota; class Gammaproteobacteria; order SZUA-140; family SZUA-140; genus SZUA-76. The sequence goes on along the minus strand of DRLG01000212.1, from coordinate 4,610 downwards.
AGGTAGATGGCCGCCTCGTCACCTTCGTGCAGACGTAGCAGCAGTTGAATCAATGTGCTTTTACCGCTGCCGGTGTGGCCGACGACACCCAGGGTGTGGCCGGGCAGAATCTGAAAGTTGATCTCGTGGAGCGTGCTGGCACTGCCACCATAGGCGAAATGTCTGATCTGTGCGTCGATCTGGGTCGTCACCACAACATCGCGTCTGCCCTCGTCCTTAATGGTAGGTGCTCTCTGCAGCAGTTCATCGATACGTCTGTGTGCGGCTGTACCGCGCTCTATCAGGTTCAATGTCCAGCCGTAGGCAAACATCGGCCAGATCAGAAAGGTGAGGTACATGGTAAAGGTGGTGAGTTCTCCAATTGTCAGTTCACCCTGGTAGATCCACCACGCGCCACCCGCCACGGCGAGCAGGAATGAGCTGCTAACGGTGAGGTAGATCACTGGGTCGTACTTCGCCTCTACTCTTGCTACCGCAAGGTTGGCGGCGCTGACATCATCGGTTACGTCACAATAGGCGCGCGCCATCTGTGGCTGCTGGCCATACGCCTTGATCAATCGAATGCCGCTGATGTTCTCCTGTGTCCTGTCATTGAGCAGGCTAAACTGGCGTTGCGCTTCACTAAAGGTGTCGTGCATCTGGTGGCCAAAACGCCACATAAAGTACCCCATGACTGGCCACGGCAGCAGCGCCAGTAGCGTCAGCTTCCAGCTGACTAGCACCACCATCATGATCAATACGATCATACCCGTAAGCACGCCATCGAACAGCGCAAGGATCGCTTCACCTGCTGTCATCTCAACCGCAGTGACATCGTTGGTTGCACGCGCCATCAGGTCGCCGGTGTGGTGGCGCTGGAAAAAGTCTGGCGACATCAGCGTCAGGTGGTTATAGATCCTGCTGCGCAGCAGTGCTGCGAGCTTAAATGAGGCGCCGTAAAGTTGCCGTCGCCACACGATGCGCAGGCCGTAAACAGCAATACCGATACCGAGTAGCAGCCCAATTTCTGAGATTAGCCGTTCATAGGTCAATGTATCACTGGCTACTGCATCGACCAGTTGCCCGGTTATCCACGGCGGCACCATCATCAGGCCAGAGATTATTAACAACGCCACAAACGCGACTGCATAACGTTTCCAGTAGCGGCGGAAGAACCAGCTGAGTTTACGCAGGATTATCATGGGGTGGTATCGGGTTAATTAACAGCAAAGTCACATGATAAGTCATCGGTTACTGCAGCAAAAAGAATATTTGTGGCGGCATCAGTCGGCGGCTTTTTTACAGCCGAGAGGAGGGGGCGGGAGTGGTTATTTTAAACTGGGCCGCTAGATATGTTGTCTGGCGGCCCCAGGTTTGTTTGATGCTATTTGCTGATCATCAGCACCTTAACTGAACCGTCGGTAGCGCCGCTGTCTACGTAGCCGACAGCGCCGGGGGTTGCTGCCACCCAGTTGACCACTTCGTTATCAGAGGCGAAGGTTTTTGGCGGAGTCCCTTTGCCTGAAAAAGCAATTTTAGCCCAGTAGGCTTTCAGTTTACTTTCACTTTTTTTGACCACCTTGCTGTAAAAGTGGTTGCGCGCCCCATTGCCAGGCGGGAGATCCGCTAATTTGAGAGTGGTGCCACCCAGCGATTTGGTTTTACTTAACCATACTTTTTTGGCCTCTTTTGCAGAAATTGAATCTACCCCGAGTGACTTGTTGGCAATGACGGCTACATCGGCCACTGCCTGAGCCTGACCGATAACGAACAGGAGCAGGCCGCAGAGCAACAACAGCGGTAGCCGTTTACTATTTTTCTCAATCGTCTGATGAACCATTTTTCTGCCCCCTAAAATATAATGTCGACGGCGATGCTTGTCATATCGACAGAACCATCGGTGGGAGATGTGCTGAATAGCCCTGTCTGGTTGGTGAAGTCATCTAGTTCAATGCGGCTCTGTTCCACCTTGAGCACCATGGTGTCGGTGAGATTATAGGCGGCTCCCAGCGTCGAGATCTGCTGGTTATTGCCGTTACCCCGCTCCCACTCCTGGCGGGTAATATGGGGGAGGAGTTTGCCTATTCTATAACCTAGCGTGGCGTACCAGGAGTCGGAATCACCGGTTTTTCTCCCCATCATGACCACATCCATCTTTACCTGCGCCGCCTCTGCATAGGCAACGATGTTGTTCCAGTCGAGCTTGACTCCAACAAGGGTCGCTGAGTGATCCTTCTCATTCATTAATGCTAGTGTACCTGTCGGGTCTGTATTCATTTCTCCCTGATAGGTCGAGGCCTGAAATTCAATTGTGTCGTCCCAGATGGCGCGGGCAGTCACCCCCAGAGTTCCTTTGACTGACATCTGATCAAGGTCCACCTGGCCAAAAAATAGATCGCCACCAAGACTCCAGTCACCAACGTAACCCTCCCATAGCAGGCTGGAGCCGATATAGGCCTCACGGGTTGCCTGCGGGCCTATGGTCTCCTCCGAATAGAGAAGGAGCGGTGCTGTGATCCAGGGGTAGGTAGCTCCAACATCAACATACTCATTGACCAGCCCTACTGGAAACTTGATTTTTCCTGTCCGTAGCGTGAATTCATCATTGAGCCTGAAACTGGCGAAGGCCCAGTCGACATGGGTTGCGAAGCTTTCATGGTCGGCCGCAGACATCAGCAGGACTGCGACATTTACATCATCGCTGATCTGAGAGCTGACCACCAGCCCCAGCTTGGTCCCCTGGAAGCTACCATCCTCGTTGATACCGGTCTCTCTATCGCCGTGAAAATAGGCTTTTTCATCGGTTAAGCTATAGCGTGCCGAATAGAAGCCTGAAATATCTGTGCGCTCGACCCAGTCAGCCGCTAGCGCCACCGGGCTTGCTAGCGCCAGCCCTAACAGTGACAGGCTGCTTAAACAGATCAATTTTCTGTTCATTCTCTGATTACCTCCTTGCCCTTTTGTTACGCATTACAAAAGCAGACTATCTGCTTTTATTGTTCATATTCTGAATACTGAAATTTGTGCCCTTAACTGCTCCGCTAACTGTGCCAGTTTTTCGCTGTCACCTTCAGCCGTCCGCGCATCCTGGGTCACCTGATTGACCACCTGCCCGAGGTTAACAATATTGTTATTGATCTCCTGTGTAACGGCGCGCTGCTCCTCCGCTGCATTAGCAATCTGCTCATTCATGGCGCTAATTTCATTGACCCCCTGGGCAATTCGCTGTAGTGATTCCCCGACTCGAGCCGCCTGAGTGACGCTGGCCTGTGCCTGCTCTCGCCCCTGCACCATAGTCTGTACGGCGTTCTTTGTGCCTGTCTGCAGGTGGTTGATCAGGTCGTGAACCTCTCGGGTGGAGTCGTGGGTGCGGGTGGCCAGTGTTCTCACCTCATCCGCTACCACGGCAAAGCCTCGCCCCTGCTCACCGGCTCGTGCCGCTTCGATCGCGGCGTTGAGCGCTAGCAGATTGGTCTGTTCAGCGATATCGCGGATGACGTTGAGCACCTTGCCAATAGCTTCGCTGTGGCTCTCCAGCTCCTGAATCACTTCGGCAGCGTTTTCGACCTCTTCCGCCAGGCTGCTAATGGCCTGCATATTCTCTTCAACAACCCGTTTTCCTGCATCGGCCTCTGTACTGGCGGTACTGGCGGTGCTGGCTGCCCGGCTGGCACTATCGGAGACCCCTTCCACAGAGCGGGTCATCTCGGCCATGGCGGTGACGACCTGGTTGATCTCCTGCTGTTGTGAGTTCATGCCTACTACGCTCATTTCAGAGACATGCTTCATCTCACCCGCGGCAGTCGCCACCCTGGCGGTTGATCCCGTTACCTCGCTGATCACCCCCTGCAGCTTGGCTACGAAGGCGTTAAATTCCTCAACCAGCGTGCCGATCTCATCATTACTATCACTCCTGAGGCGGGTGGTCAGGTCGCCCTCACCGCTGGCCATCTCTTTAAGGGAGTGAATCACAGCCGAAATGTTACGGGTGATCGAGTTACCGATGAGCACCCCTACCACGCCGAGTAGTAGCGCGGTTGCCAGCCCCACGACAATGCTGGTGATCAGCGCTTCGGCTGAGGCATCATTGGCACCATCAATGGCACCAGTGAATCGTTGATAGCTATAGCCGCGGAAATTATTGAGTCCTTCTTCCGTAGTTGTTAATTGCGCATTCATCTTTTTTAACATGGGCTGTGCCGCTTCCAGATCGAGGGTCTCTTCAATCATTCCAAGACTTACGACATCGGCTGTCTGAGTGTAGGCGGTGAAATTATTCAGAATCAGATCGATTCTTTCATGCTCCGCACTATCCATCTCGGCCACTTCAGTCAGAGCCTGTGTAAGTTGTTGAGACAGTTCGGCATTCTCTTCTAATATATCTTCATCGCCGGCGATCACGGCGGTGGTGTAGTTCTCTTTTATTTTATCCAGACGAACCAAGTTGGCATCTAGCCTTTCAAGGACCGGGAAGTAGATGTTCTGAACGCTTTCCAGGGTGACTTTATTGCTGCTGGTCGCGTTATAGTTGAAGGCCAGCGTGACAATCAGTCCAGCGATACCGCCAGCGACGATGGTTAGCACTTTGAAACGAATCGACAGATTTGAGAGCAGCTGCATTGGGAACTCCT
>DRLG01000211.1 GCA_011053135.1 Chromatiales bacterium | reverse complement strand
CTGTTCGATGGTGCGTCTGGTGATCAACCCGGCCCTGTCGAGGCGGCGGTAGATATCCTGCGACAGCTCACGGTTCTCATCGGAGTGGGTCGAGTGGTAGTTATCGAACTCAATCAGAAAATCACTGAAATCGCTGAAATGTTCGCCGTGGACACGTTCAATCAGCGCCTCCGGGGTGACCCCTTCCTGCTCGGCACGCAACATAATCGGGGTGCCGTGGGTGTCGTCGGCACAGACGTAGTGGCAGCGATGCCCGCGCATCTTCTGGAAACGAACCCAGATGTCGGTTTGAATGTATTCAACCAGATGACCGATGTGGATCGATCCGTTGGCGTAAGGCAGCGCACTGGTAACCAGTATCTTGCGTGAATGCTTTGTTGTTAAATCTGACGGCATATCGCCCCGAAATCCTGAATGCTGGTAACCTGTTCTTGTTACGATTGTTAATTTTTTATGCGGCTTGCGCGCATTTTCCTGTGCTCGCTTTGATCTGCGCGGAATAACCCGCCATTATAGCCCAACTTTGTAGCCGATGGCACGTGGTGATATCGGTTCGTGTGGAAGGGGGTAATCCCTTATTTTTCCCGGGCTGATGAGCGTGCCGATTTGGGGTAGAATGCGCGTTTCGTTTTTAGCAGGTTTTAAGGAGTGCGGCATCAAGATGTCTGAAGTTTCTCAAGCGCAGGTGGAAATGGCAATTAAGGGGTATACCTGCCCCTATCTGAAGTGCGATCTGGTCACCGCCTCAGCGGTGAAAGCGATTACGATTGATGGCGCGAAGGTGACGCTGAAGATTGAACTGGGGTTTCCTGCTGAAGGTTATGTTGAGACGCTGGCGCAGGCGCTGCGTGATCAGGTTGTCGCCATCGATGGCGTTACTGATGTCGTGATCGAGATCGGCTCCAGAATTATCAGCCACACCGTGCAGCGCGGCATCAAACCGCACAAAAATATTAAAAACATCATTGCGGTGGCGTCGGGTAAGGGGGGGGTCGGTAAATCGACCACGTCGGTTAATCTCGCACTGGCGCTGGCGGCAGAGGGGGCGCGAGTCGGGATTCTGGATGCCGATATCTACGGCCCCAGCCAGCCGCGTATGCTGGGGGCTAACACCAAACCGCAGACGGAAGATGGTAAGACGATGATGCCGGTGGTGTGCCACGCTGTGCAGTCGATGTCGATCGGTTATATGATCGAAGAGGATAACCCGATGATCTGGCGCGGCCCGATGGTCACCCAGGCGCTGGAGCAGCTGCTGCGCGATACTAACTGGGATGCGCTTGATTATCTGGTGATCGACCTGCCGCCGGGTACCGGTGATGTGCAGCTGACGCTGGCGCAGAAGATCCCGGTGAGTGGCTCGGTGATTGTGACCACCCCGCAGGACATTGCGCTGCTGGATGCTCGCAAGGCGCTGAAGATGTTTGAGAAGGTCGAGGTGCCGGTGCTGGGTGTGATCGAAAACATGAGTACTCACATCTGCTCTGAATGTGGCCATGAAGAGCATATCTTTGGTGCCGGCGGGGGTGAGCGGATGGCTGAGGATTATGGGGTTGAGTTGCTGGGTTCGTTGCCGCTTGATATCTCGATTCGTGAAAATGCCGATGGCGGTACACCGACAGTGGTGGCAGACCCTGAAGGGGTGATTGCGCAGAGCTACCGCGATATTGCGCGCCGCGTAGCGGCCGGGCTGTCGCGGCAGGGTAAAGATTATAGCGCCGCATTTCCCAATATCGTGGTGCAGAATACCTAGTTTTAATCCGGCTACTTTCTGAAATATTAATCGATAATAAAGAGCAGAGACTAACGAGATGAGCATTAAATCGGACAGGTGGATTCGCCGTATGGCTGAGGCGCACGGTATGATTGAACCCTATGAGCCGGGGCAGGTGAGAGAGAACGAGAATGGCCGCATCGTCTCTTACGGCACATCGAGTTATGGTTATGATATCCGCTGCTCGGACGAGTTTAAGATCTTCACCAATATCAATTCGGCGATTGTGGACCCTAAAAACTTTGATGAAAATAGTTTTGTCGATGTGAAGTCCGATGTCTGCATCATCCCGCCAAATTCATTTGCGCTGGCGCGCACGGTGGAATATTTCCGCATTCCGCGTAGTGTGTTGACTATCTGCCTGGGTAAATCGACCTATGCGCGCTGCGGTATTATCGTTAATGTCACCCCGTTTGAACCGGAGTGGGAGGGGCATGTGACGCTGGAGTTTTCAAACACCACGCCACTGCCGGCAAAGATTTATGCGAATGAGGGGGTGGCGCAGGTGCTCTTTTTCGAATCTGATGAAGAGTGTGAAGTGTCGTACAGAGATCGTGGTGGCAAATATCAGGGGCAGCAAGGGGTGACGTTGCCAAAGACCTGAGGCTGTGTGTTGTTAGCCCGCAGCTTTTAGCGCTGGCTTTGGATTCCCTCGATTTTTCTGATCACCAGTGTGACAAACTCATCATCGCTCTTGCCCTGTTTTATTTTTACCGGTAGATAATGGAGTGAGCGGGCGAACCAGATAGTGGTTTTCCGTTTGCTGTCTGCCGCACGTTCGCGTTTAAGCTGAACGGTTTCAATCTCCCCCATCGGGGTTTTGAGGGTCTCTTCTCCCAATAAAGTAAAGCGATACTGCTTGAGTGTGCCACCATCGGCAACGGGGTACTCAAATGTCGTTACGCCCGCCTGTAGGTCTAGCATCAGCTGCAATTGATAGGAGAGCTTATCCTGTGTTCCTGCTGCTATCTTCATCTGCCATGCTTCATTATTGATGGCATTAGTGACGCTTTTTGCTGTCCAGTCGAAGTTAAGTCGAGCGTTGCGGCTGCGTTTGCCACCACTGCGATCATAAAGATAATCTAGCGGTTGAACGGTGTTGCCGTTGAGGATGAAAGTGGTGCGCTCAGTGATTTTATCTTTGATGAAGAGCGCTGCAAGTCCAGTTGTTTTTGAATAAGACTCAAAGGTCATTGCGCCATTATCCTCTATCGTGGTCGTGCGTTTGACCTCACCGAGTTTCATGCCGTCGTTGCGTAGTAGCTCGTAATGGGCGGTAAATAGGGGGATTGATACCTCATCGCTGGCGTAGAGGAGTGGTGTTGCGATCAGCAGGTGCCAGCCGAAGAGCGCGCCCATGATGCTGCGCAGGTGCCGGCTTGTTGCGCTCATTGCCGCTTAGCTGTCAAGCGCAACCGTACTGCGCTCGGTAATCCCGAATGCGCGCCAAGGTGTCGGCGAGCGCGGGTTTCTCGCTGAGGTAGGCGAGCAGGGTGGTGAGGCTGGCGATGCTGGTGACCTTAATGGCGTGCTGCTGCTCGATTTCCTGAATGGCTGAGCTCTCCCCTTGTCCTTTTTCCTGTCGATCAAGTGCGATTGCGACACCGGTTACTGAGGCACCTGAATCGTGGATGATCTCAACCGATTCGCGGACTGAGGTGCCGGCAGAGATGACATCATCAATGATGAGTACCTTACCCTGCAGCGCTGCACCAACGATGATTCCTCCCTCGCCATGATCCTTCACCTCTTTGCGGTTAAAGGCGAATGGGAGATCTTGCTGGTAACTTTCCTGAAGTGCGATGACGGTTGCAACAGCGAGTGGGATGCCTTTGTAAGCGGGACCGTAGAGCATGTCGAGCTCAACCTTATCATTGATAATGGCAGCGGCATAATATTGGCCAAGGCGGGAGATCGCCGCACCCGTATTGAACAGTCCGCTGTTGAAAAAATAGGGGCTGATGCGGCCTGACTTGAGGGTGAACTCACCAAAGCGGAGTACGCCGCTATCAATCACAAAATCAAAAAAATCGCGCTGAAAATCCTGCATGTCACTTTCCTTCTATGGTTACAGTGCCTATTGTAACCACCCGCGGTGGAAAGGGTAAGTATTTGTTTACTACAGGTGAGCAGGTTTGAGTGATGGAGCGAGGCTATTCAGGAGGGGGTGGGGTGCAGTTCTGCAGTGTTTTACGCATGCTTTCTAACGCGCTGGTCTGCTCTTCAAGTTGAGCCAGCTCTCTATTTAATGTCTTGAGTTGTCCCTCAAGATTGTTTTTAGACTCTTTAATCTTGTTTAAGGTCTCCATGTACCTGTCGATGCTGGTGCGTTTCTCCTGAATCTGAATCACTAATGGGTTAATCAGTTCTTTGAGCCAGGCGTCGGCTTCACGGTTGGCGTTGCCAAAGGTGTTACGCACATGGCTAACCAGTGAGATGAAAAACTTTTTGACCACAAAGCTCTGTTCGGCCATGGTGGATATCGGACTGTTGCGGAACTCTTCTGCCTTGATGGCAAGCTGGTCTAGTTCAGCGATGTGTGGCTGAATATTGAATTTCGGTGCTTTGTGACTTTTCAGGCCGTGCTCTTCATGGAATCTTTTGTAGATACCCTCGATCAGTTTATGGATCTCATCAGCGTGCCGTTCTGCGATCTGCATCGCTTCGCGTGAGCTTT
>DRLG01000210.1 GCA_011053135.1 Chromatiales bacterium | reverse complement strand
GGCGACGCCGATTTCGATTATGGTCGGGGTGGGCAAGGCGGCTGAATACGGGGTGTTGATCCGCCATGGCGATGCGCTCCAGCGTGCCGGTCAGATCACCACCGTGGTGCTTGATAAGACCGGCACCGTGACCGCAGGGGAGCCAGTCGTGACAAACCTGGTGGTGAGTGATGGTTGGGATGAGGCGACATTGCTAACCCTGGCTGCATCGATTGAGACCGGCTCAGAGCACCCGCTGGCGGAGGCGGTTGTAGCGGCAGCGGAAGAGCGTGGCCTGTCATTATCACAAGTAGAGGCGTTTGAGGCGATTGCAGGTCGCGGGGTGCAGGCGCAGCTTGATGGGCAGCCGCTACTGTTTGGCAACCGGGGGCTAATGGATGATCATCATATCGATCTGGCCGAGCTGCCTGGTGAGGCCGCCCGCCTTGCTGCCAATGGCGAAACACCGATGTTTCTTGCCATCGCGGGCAGTGCGGCGGGAATTGTGGCTGTTGCCGACCCCATCAAACCAGATTCAAAGGAGGCAATTGCACGCCTGCACGCTATTGGAATCAAGGTGGTGATGTTGACCGGTGACAATGCTGCCACCGCGGCTGCAGTAGCGCAGCAGGTCGGGATTGATGAGGTGATCGCCGAGGTGCTACCGGCAGATAAGTCAGCCAGGGTGGCGGCGTTACAGAAAAAAGGTGAAGTAGTGGGCATGGTTGGTGACGGCATCAACGATGCGCCTGCGCTGGCACGTGCCGATGTCGGCTTTGCGATCGGCACCGGTACCGATGTCGCGATCGAGAGTGCCGATGTGACGTTGATGCGCGGTTCGCTACACGGCGTCGCCGATGCGATTTCGATCTCAACGGCGACAGTACGCAACATCAAACAGAATCTCTTTGGTGCGTTTATCTATAATTCGCTCGGTATTCCGATCGCGGCCGGTATCCTCTTTCCACTGTTCGGGATCCTGCTTAATCCAATTGTTGCCGGTGGTGCGATGGCGATGTCGTCACTGACGGTTGTCTCCAACGCCAATCGCCTACGTTTTTTCAAGCCTTCAGGAGCGCAGTCGTGATGACCTTTATCATCAATCTACTCGCCGTGGCCCTGATGGGCTTTATCATCTGGTGGTTCTGGCTTTCCCGCCCGCGGGGGAAAGATGAGTAGCAATGTGGTGGCGCTTCGGTGAATAGAGTGAGGTTCAGGTGAGACTATACACGCCCGGTAACAGCGCTTTATTTGCCAGATGCAGATGTATCGTGGCAGTCTTATTGTTCACTAAATAAAAAGGCTGCTTTATTCGCTATCCAGAGCGGAATAATCCTGTCTTCTTAAATAATACAGTCAGATCAAATTAAAGAGAGTATGCAATGAGCTGGTGGGGAAAACTGTTTGGCGGCACCTTTGGTTTTATGCTGGGAGGGCCGCTCGGGGCGCTGCTGGGCGCGGCACTGGGGCACGGTCTGGACAACAAGGTGGGCCATATCCGTGGTCGCCAGCGGGTGCAGACGGCATTTTTTACCGCCACTTTTTCAGTGATGGGCCATCTGGCCAAGGCTGACGGAAGAGTCTCTGAGAGTGAGATTCAGATGGCGCGCACGCTGATGGATCAGATGCAGCTCAACCCAACATTAAAGAAGATGGCGATCAAGCTCTTCAATGAAGGTAAGGCGGAAGATTTTCCGCTGGATGATGTGCTGGATCAACTCAGGCGTGAATGCATGAGACGCCACGATCTGATGCGCGTTTTTCTTGAGATTCAGCTACAGGCCAGTTATGCAGATGGCAGTCTTGAGCAGGCTGAAAAACGGATCCTGTTGCATATCTGCGAGCGCCTTGGTTTTTCCCGCGCCGAGTTTGATCAGATTGAGGCGATGTTGCGCGGTGGTGGCAGAGGGGGGCGTAGTGGTGGGATGCTGCTGGATGACGCCTATAAAATCCTTGATGTCTCAAAAAATGCGACCGATGCCGAGGTGAAAAAAGCGTATCGCAAACTGACCAGCCAGCACCATCCCGATAAGCTGGTGGCAAAAGGGCTACCGGAAGAGATGATGAAGATTGCCGCCGATAAGACGCATGAAATTCGCACCGCCTATGAGTTGATAAAAAAAGAGCGCGGAATGTAACCTTATGAATTTAAAAAAGAAAAACACCTATTTGTGACTTGTTTGTGTCAGGTATGTTATTATCTGCGCCCCAGTTCGGTTTTTTCGCTTGTTACTGCTTTAGGAGAGTCCCTTAAATGGCCACAGTTGCCACCAGAAGACCTGTCATGACCCTGTATTCAGAGGGCAACTGTCCTCTGAGTCATCGCGTTCGTATTGTTCTTGAAGAAAAAAGCATTACCGCAGATGTGATTAGTGTTGATAAAAACAACCTGCCGGAAGATCTGATTGATCTTAATCCGTACAGCTCTGTGCCGACGCTGGTTGATCGTGATCTGGTGCTTTATAACTCACAGATCATCGTTGAATACCTTGATGAGCGCTACCCTCACCCTCCGCTGATGCCGGTGGATCCTGTGTCGCGCGCACGCAGTCGCATGATGCTGCACCGTATCGAGCTGGACTGGTATAGCGTGCTGGGTGATCTGACCGGAGGGAGCAGCGCAAAAGCGGCAGCCGCGCGCAAGACGATTCAGGATGGGTTGACGTTGATTGCACCGATCTTTGTTAAGAAAGCGTTTTTCATGAGTGATGATTTCTCCTTGATCGACTGCACATTGGCTCCCCTGTTATGGCGCCTCTCTCACTACGGTATTAAGCTGCCTGCGCAGGCAAAACCGGTGCAGGAGTATGCAGATCGCCTCTTTTCTCGTGAAGCCTTTCAGGCCAGCCTGACAGAGGCAGAGAAAGAGATCGGAAGTTAGTTGTCTCAGGCATCGGTGACGGCTCGCCACCTGCTTCTGCAGGTGTGACTTACTTTAACTATTGCTGAAATTTTGTATTCATGGACATGACCCCAAGTAGACCTTATCTGATTCGTGCGATTCATGAATGGATTGTTGATAACGATCTAACACCGCACATCCTCGTCAATGCGATGGTGCCCGATATTGTTGTGCCGGAAAAATATATTGAGAACGGCCGCATCATTCTTAATATCAATAGCTCAGCGGTGCGTGGCCTTGAGCTGGGTAATGAGTGGATTCAGTTTGATGCCCGTTTTGATGGGCAGTCAATGACGGTGAGTGTGCCAACCAGTGCAGTGCTGGCGATCTATGCGCGTGAAAATGGGCAGGGGATGGTGCTGGAGGAAGAGGATGATGATCTCCCGCCACCACCACCAGAGAAGAAGCCTGATCGCTCCCATCTGAAGGTGGTGAAGTAGTTTTTTAGCAGCAGGCTTTGTCGTTCTGGAAATAGAAAAGGCCGGGATCATTAATGATCCCGGCCTTTTTTGTGCCAGCAACCTCGAGTGAAGTTGCTGGTCTGGCGACGCGCAGATTATTTCTTCGCGTTACGTTCCTGAGCCTCCTTGATCACCTCATCCGCAACGTTCTTTGGACATGGCAGGTAATGTGAGAACTCCATTGAGAACTGGCCACGACCGGAGGTCATGGTGCGCAGATCGCCAATGTAGCCAAACATCTCGCTCAGTGGGCAGTCCGCCTTGATGCGTACGCCGGTCACGCCCGCTTCCTGAGATTTGATCATGCCGCGGCGACGGTTAAGATCGCCGATCACGTCACCAACGTGGTCGTCCGGGGTGAATACATCAACTTTCATGATGGGTTCAATCAGCTGAGGGCCCGCCTTCGGAATGGTCTGGCGGTAGGCCGCTTTTGCTGCGATCTCAAACGCCACGGCTGATGAATCGACCGCGTGGAAGCCACCATCCATCAGCGTCACCTTGATGTCGAGTAGTGGGTAACCGGCCAGGACACCCTTCTCCATGCTCAGCTCAAAGCCCTTCTGCACTGCAGGCCAGTATTCGCGCGGTACGTTACCACCGGTTACCTTAGACTCAAATTCAAAGCCGCTGCCCGGCTCACCCGGTTCGATGATGTAATCGATCTTCGCGAACTGACCTGAACCACCCGACTGTTTCTTATGAGTATATGAATCTTCAGTGGTCTGGGTGATGGTCTCACGATAGGCTACCTGAGGCTTGCCCACCTCCAGTTCGATGCCGTGAGTACGCTTAAGGATGTCGACCTTAATATCAAGATGTAGCTCGCCCATCCCCTTTAGAATGGTCTCGCCAGAATCTTCGTCGGTCTCAACGCGGAATGATGGATCTTCCTGAACCATCTTACCGATGGCAATGCCCATCTTCTCAGAGCCACCTTTATCTTTTGGCGCAACCGCGATCGAGATCACGGGATCCGGGAAGACCATTGGCTCCAGTGTCGCCGGGTGTTTCGGATCACACAGGGTGTGACCGGTCTGAACATTTTTCATGCCGACGATGGCAACAATGTCACCCGCCTGCGCACTGTCTAGCTCAATACGGTCATCTGCATGCATCTCTACCAGGCGGCCGATACGCTCGGTCTTGCCGGTGAAGGTGTTCAGTATGGTGTCACCTTTGTTCAGCTTACCAGAGTAGATGCGAATAAAGGTCAACGCGCCAAAGCGGTCATCCATGATTTTGAATGCGAGTGCGCGGAAAGGCTTATTGACATCAACGGTTGCAAATTCACCGGTGGCGTTACCTTCCATATCCACTTCAGGCTGTGGTTTCACTTCGGTAGGGCTCGGCAGGTAATCAACCACGCCGTTCAACATTGGCTGAACCCCTTTGTTTTTAAAAGCCGAACCACAGAATGTTGGGAAAAAATCGAGGTTGATGGTGCCCTTGCGGATGCAGCGTTTAAGGTCATCAATCGAAGGCTGTTCACCTTCAAGATATTTCTCCATCAGGTCATCATCTTGATCGAGCGCAGTTTCAACCATCATCTCACGGTACTCTTCCGCTTTCTCTCTGTATTCATCCGGGATATCGGTGATTTCATAATTCATTGGATCGCCAGAGTCATCCCAGATCCACGCCTTCATCTCCATTAGATCGATGATGCCAACAAAATCATCTTCGATACCGATCGGCAGGGTCATGATCAGCGCGTTGGCACCGAGTACTTTTTTGACCTGGTCAACAACGCGGTAGAAGTCTGCGCCCATGCGGTCAAGCTTATTGACATAAATGATTCGCGCCACTTCTGATTCATTGGCATAGCGCCAGTTGGTTTCAGACTGAGGCTCGACCCCGCCCGAGCCACAGAAGACACCGACGCCACCATCGAGCACTTTCAGTGAACGGTAAACTTCAATGGTGAAGTCAACGTGTCCTGGGGTGTCGATGATGTTGAAGCGGTGATTGTTCCAGAAACAGGTGGTTGCCGCCGACTGAATCGTGATGCCACGCTCCTGCTCCTGTTCCATGAAATCGGTGGTCGCCGCACCGTCATGTACTTCACCCAGTTTATGAATTTTACCGGTCAGTTTAAGGATACGTTCAGTAGTGGTGGTCTTGCCGGCATCGACGTGTGCGAAGATCCCGATGTTTCTGTATAGCGATAGGTCTGTCATGTTAGTACTCTAATGTTTAAATAAAGGTTTGGTTAATAATAAAAATGTTCCAGATGGACGACAATCAGTAGCCGGCAGTCGCCATCGAGTAAAATATATCGCCACCCAGAACCTCTGCCCCAAAACCTCTGCCCAGGGGGCAAAACAGTGATCAGCCGATGCCTCGCGGATGATGATCTATCAGATGCCAGTGGCAGCTGGTCGCGAATTGATCGGGCGGCCAGCATTTGAAAAGGGCGCATTTTACCTGAAAACTTTGTAAAAACAGAGGCTTTTCATCAATATTGGTGGATATTCTGTAGTGGCTTTTTCAGACAGGTTTTGACTATTCGCCAGTCCAACTGTAACTTGTTGTTTTTAATCGGCAATATTTTTAAGACTCTCACGGCAAAGGAATTCAGATGGAATATGCGTTTAAGCTCGATTTCAAAGTGCGCGATTACGAATGCGATATTCAGGGGATTGTTAATAACGGTGTCTACCAGAACTACCTGGAGCACGCACGGCATGAATACCTGCTCGCCTCCGGGGTCGATTTTGCGGCACTGGCCAGAAATAAGATCAACCTGGTGGTGGTGCGAGCGGAGCTCGATTACAAGACCCCGCTGCAGAGTGGCGATGAGTTCTGGGTTGGCCTCAATACCCGGCAAAGCTCAAAGGTGCGTTTTGAGTTTCTGCAGGATATCTACCGTCGTGCGGACAACCGGCTGGTGATGAAGGCAAAAATTATCGGTACCTCGATTAATGAGCGGGGACGACCTTTTCTGCCCGAAGAGATCGCCGGGCTGTTTGGGGCGGATTGATCTCACACGAATAAAACATTACAAAAATTATGGTTTATTGCTACAGTTGTTCGGCAGGTGCGCCGATAATGGGTTTATGTGTGCCTGATGCGCACGAAATGCGAGAAGGGACAACATGCAGCGCTATTTTCTGATCATTGCCGGACTCTTTTTTGTCGCCCTGGGTGGCATTGGGGTGGTCGTACCGGGTCTGCCAACGACGGTTTTTATCCTGATGGCGGCCGCCTGCTTTGCCAAGTCCTGCCCCGCACTGCACCACTGGCTGCTCGAAAGCAGGCTCTTTGGACCGATGATCTATCACTGGGAAAAAAACCGGGCGATCCCGCGTCGTGCGCGAAAGATGGCGTTGTTGATGATCGGCACGGTTGGGGTTTTCTCGGTCTATCTGATAGAGGGTTTCTATCTTAAGCTCTTTGTGGCGGTGATGCTGATTATTCCTGTGGTGATACTGCTACGACTCAGAACGGTTGACGAGGCGCTGCCGAGCGTGCGTAAAACAACTGTCCGCTAACAGCCCGATCTTTTCATGTTAACGCCGTCGCCCGCGGGGCTGTGACGGTTTCGCAACAGCGCCTCGGTTGCGCGCCCTTCCGCTCTGCTTTTTACCCCCGCCACCTTTTTTGCCAGGTGCCGCCTTGATCTGTTGAGTGCCCCGTCTGTTGCCGGTTCCCTCCGGTTGCCAGGTTGGCACCAGGTGCTGTTTGCCGTTACCGATGAGATCGGCGCGCCCCATCTTCTTGAGTGCCTCACGTAGCAGCGGCCAGTTTTCCGCGTCGTGATAGCGCAAAAAGGCTTTATGCAGGCGGCGTTTCCGACCCCCTTTGGCCGTGAGCACCTGCTCTGATTTTCGATCCACCTTCCGTAGCGGGTTTTTCTCGGTGTGGTACATCGCCGAGGCGATCGCCAGCGGGGTGGGGATAAAGGCCTGCACCTGATCGAGCCGAAAGCTGTTTTTCTTGAGCCACAGCGCCAGTTGCAACATATCTTTATCGCCGGTGCCGGGGTGTGCCGAAATGAAATAGGGGATCAGGTACTGCTCTTTTCCGGCCTGTTTCGAGTAGCGGTCGAACATCTGTTTGAAACGATCATAGGTACCGATGCCGGGCTTCATCATCTTGCTCAGCGGCCCCTGTTCGGTATGTTCGGGCGCGATTTTGAGATAGCCGCCGACGTGATGCGTCACCAGCTCTCTGACATATTCTGGCGAGCGGATCGCGAGATCGTAACGTAGCCCGGAGGCGATAAAGATTTTTTTGATCCCCGGCAGGTTGCGTGCGCGGCGATAGAGGTTGATCAGCGGTTTGTGGTCGGTGTTCAGATTGGAGCAGACATCGGGGTAGACGCATGAAAGGCGGCGGCAGGCCGATTCGATCTTCTCGCTTCTGCATTTAAGCCGATACATGTTGGCCGTCGGTCCGCCAAGGTCGGAGATGTTGCCGGTAAAACCGGGCACGCTATCGCGGATCACCTCGATTTCTCGGATGACTGAATCCTCGCTGCGGCTCTGAATAATGCGCCCTTCATGTTCAGTGATCGAGCAGAAGGTGCAGCCGCCAAAACAGCCGCGCATGATGTTGATCGAGTGGCGGATCATCTCCCACGCCGGCATTCTGGCTGCCCTGTAACTGGTGTGCGGTTTGCGCGTGTAGGGCAACTCAAAGACGCGATCAAACTCATCACTCTCCAGCGGTATCGGCGGAGGGTTGAGCCACACATAGCGCTTGCCGTGTTGCTGCATCAATGCACGCGCATTGCCGGGGTTGGTTTCGAGATGAAAGACGCGCGAAGCGTGGGCGTAGAGCACTTTGTCGTTCACCACCTGATCAAAATCCGGCAGGCGAATAACCGTTTTATTGCGATCTCCCTTCTGTACGCGGGGCATAAACTGCACCACCTCTTCGCCGGTGGTGTTACTGCTCCTCTCTTTTTTGTCGCACGCGGCTTCGTGAGCGTAAGGGTCGATCGGTGGCTCGATGCGTCCTGGCTGGTCGACCTGTGTTGAGTCTTTTACCTGCCAGCCAGTGGGGATCTGTTGCGTCATAAACGCGGTGCCGCGCACATCGGTAATCTGCTCGATCGGTTCGCCCGCCGCGAGGCGGTGCATTACCTCGACAAAGGCGCGCTCAGCATTGCCAAAAATCAACATATCGGCCTTGGCGTCCGGCAGGATCGAGCGCCGTACCTTGTCGGACCAGTAATCATAATGGGCGATACGGCGCAGGCTCGCTTCGATCCCACCGATGATAATCGGCACCCCCTTAAACGCTTCGCGCGCCCGCTGTGCATAGACGATCACTGCGCGGTCAGGGCGTCTGTCGGGGGCGCCGTCGGGGGTGTAGGCGTCATTGCTGCGGGTGCGGCGATCCGATGTGTAACGGTTGACCATCGAATCCATGTTGCCGGCGGTGATGCCAAAGCAGATGTTCGGTCTGCCAAGTACCTGAAAGGCGGCGGCATCGTGCCAGTCGGGCTGAGCAATAATGCCAACACGGAACCCCTGCGCTTCCAGTAGTCGCCCAATCAGCGCCATACCAAAACTGGGATGGTCGATATAGGCGTCGCCAGTCACCAGAACAACGTCGCAGCTATCCCAGCCAAGCGCCTCCATCTCTGCGCGCGACATCGGGAGCTGCGGCGCACTGCCGAAACGTTTGGCCCAGTATGGGCGATAAGAGAAGAGGTGTGTAGCTTTTTGCATAATGGACCGGATGTGATGCGACGGGGTGCTGTTTGTCAGCTAATGGTCGGCATTATACGCCACTTTAGTGAGCGCCATGATGTGCGTCGGCCGCCACCTGCTAAGCAGCGTTAAAATTAGCGGCTAATGGGCTTCAACAGCACTTTTGAGTTTCGCTGTAAATTATAGAGCTCACGCCGTTTAACCGGCAGCGATTTAACATCACTGTTGACAAAGCCGCGCTCGCGAAACCAGTGAGCTGCACGCGTCGTCAATGTAAATAGCTGTGATAGTCCCTGTTCCATAG
>DRLG01000209.1 GCA_011053135.1 Chromatiales bacterium | reverse complement strand
GGGATCCCTTCAAAAGCCTTGCAGGCCGAAGAGGCGAGTATCAAGTCTCGTAGCTGAACCGTGCCCAGCACTGTAATTGCACGGCTCACGGTATCGACCTCAGTGGAGAGCCCGTAGAAGGGACTATTTGCGATCTTGAGAATACGCACCGTTAAGGCGGGGTCACTGCTAATCACCTTGCCGATATCTTCCGCAGAACAGCTGGCATCATCGACCATTTCATTGATACGAATGCACGCTTCCGGTAGTGAAACCAGCTCACCGATATCACTGACAAGTTGTTCAGGGGGGGATGCTACCATTGCTACTGCCCACTTCCTCTGATTATACTCAGCCAATCTATCACCAGATTGCAGCATGAGCGGTTATAAGATTGCTAATTTATCTATCTTATTTGAGGTTATCGGTCAATTTCTGACCAACATGATATAAAATTCAAAAAAATTGATAAATTCTAATTAGTTAGTGATTTCTTTATATGCGAAAAGAAGGGGCTATCTGGTTTGATATCTTCTTTAAATGGCAGTAGCAGGTGGCGAAAACGATGGCAAAACAGTTTGATTCAATCGATGAAAGGCACTCAGCATTTATCCAGCAGCAAAAGATCTTTTTTGTTGCAACCGCAGGCGCAGAGGGGCGGATCAACCTCTCGCCAAAGGGGATGGATTCGTTTCGGGTCTGCTCACCCAATACAATACGCTGGCTCAATTACACGGGAAGCGGAAATGAGACGGCTGCCCATCTTTATGAAAATGGTCGCATAACCGTTATGTTCTGTTCATATGAAGGGCCACCCCTCATATTGAGGCTGTATGGAAATGGTCGGGTGATTTACCCTCGTGATCCCCTATGGCATGAGTCACTTGCGCGCTTTCCGGAGAAGTCAGGCGCACGCCAGATCATTGAGGTGGAGGTCGATCTGGTTCAGACCTCCTGTGGTTACGCTGTTCCGCTATTCGAATACCAGGGAGAGCGCGACACCCTTGTCCGCTGGTCGAAGAAAAAAGGGGATGCAGGAATAAAAGCGTACTGGGAAGAGCATAATCAGATCAGTATTGATGGTAAACCGACCCATATTCTGGACGAATGATCTCCTGTCGCAGCGGGTTAGAGCGTGTAACAGAGGGCGCTATGTGTAAATAACAGGCTCTTCTTGACACGCTTGTCTGGCCAGATCTTTTCGATACCAGATTGGTAGATCGCCATCTGCTCCCGATACCGCGCACCATATGAGGCTGCATTGCGTAGGTTAATATTGCGATGTGTTTTGTAATCGACAATCACAATCACGTCATCTTTGATAACCAGCCGGTCAATAATGCCCGCAAAGTTGCCCCGTTCATCAGAGAAGTGGATGGCCATTTCATTATGTGCAGCGTCAAATTGAGCAGGATCAAATAGCCAGCCAAGTTCAGGGTTCTCAACCAGTGAGCAGGCCTCATCAACCCATTTGAGCACTCTCTCAGCCGCAACATTAACCCCTTGCTCCTCCATAATTTGCTGCGTGACCACTGCCCGCCCTGGCGCTGTGTGGTGGGTCATAAGCTCAAGGATGCGATGGATCGTTTCACCGCGGATACTCTGCTCATCCTCCTCATCATCGCTGGGGGGTGTTGACAAACCATGGCGATGGCTCGCCTCCTGAAAAGCCCTGCTGGGTTGAATGGTGTGATTTTCAATGGGTAGTGATCGAGCGGTGAGCGCGGTGGCGGTCGAAGCCGCAGGGGAAACAGGTGAGATAGCAGCTGCTGTTTTATTTTCGATCGATTCCGGCTGCTCTGTGAGCTCAATTTTTAAAACGGTTCCATTGCTCATCTCAAAGCCAGTATTGTTCTGAATCGCATCACGCTCCATCACCTGCTCTGCCATCGCACCATACCAGCCGAGTTCTTTACCTTTTTTAGGGGTACAACCAGTGATAATCAGATACTGCCGTGCGCGTGTGAGTGCGACATAGAGCAGGTTGGTATCTTCACGCGACTCTTCCAGATCATCCGCCTCTAACAATTTCATCGTGTCGCGATCAATCGATCTCTTTGTACCACATAGAAAAAAGTGGCTGGGGTTTGCCTGCTCCGATGGCCAGTTAACAATCGCATGGTGTGCCCGTTTGCTTTTTGTCACGCGCGCTGTATCTGCCATAAACACCACCGGCGCCTCCAGCCCTTTGGCTGCGTGAATGGTCATAATACGGACTGCACCCGTGTGGTTAACTGAAGCCGGTTCATCAATGCAATCTGGCGCATGTTCTTTAAGTCTTTTTAAGCGATTAATAAAGTGTGGCAGGCTCGGGTAGCGGCCACTGTCAATTTCAAGTGCCAGTTCAATAAACCGTGTGAGATTGCTCTCGACCCTTGGGTGTAAATGTGCAGGGAACGCAGCGAAATAGCGCTGCTGTAGATCACCCTCATGATAGATACGATCGAGTAGATCATGTACCGGCAGCTCACCGGCATACTGCTGCCACTGGTTAATGAGCCGATATGCACGCACCAGTGGATCATCGTGGGTGAGCTGGTTCTGAATCAGAGCCAGCGATGTAAACCAGGAGTGAGTGTGGTGGTGCGACCTCTGCTGCGCGGTTAGCGACGCTAAAGCAATTAGCCCACTTTCATTGCAATTGAATAGTGGCGAACGCAGCAGTTGCGCGAGTGCGAGATTATTATGTGGTGAGATAAGCGTATTCAGCAGCGCTACCATATCCTGCGCTTCCAGTGTATCTAGAATGGTGCTCTTTGTGTTACTGATATAGGCGATGTTATGTTCACGCAGTGCGGCTTCATAGGCAGAAAGATGGGTGCGACTGCGCAGCAATATAATGATGTCGTTCAGCTGTAAGGTGCGTGGTTCGTCCTGCTCCTTGATGGCGGTGCCATCGTTGAGCATCGTATTAATCTGCATCGCGATAAGATTGCCTTCAGCATAATGGTGCTGCCAGGCATCGCCACTCCCGATACGCGGCTGCTCTAAAGGGTTGCGGAAAGTTGCTGAGGGAGGGGCTTTCGTATCACTATCAGGGTCAAGCAGCGGCAGCATCTCCACTTTACCCCAGAGAGACTGTTGATGAGTCTCATGAGGCTGAAAGTTTGAGAGGCGCTCGCCTAATGGCGTGCGATCAAACAGAAGATTAACAAACTCTATGATTGCCGGTGCCGAGCGCCATGAGATATCGAGCGGGGATGTCACTGCGTTTAGCCGCTGTTCGAGCCACCGTTGAGCGGTCGCAAACAGCCGGGGGTCTGCGCGACGGAATCGGTAGATAGACTGTTTGCTATCTCCGACCAGAAAAACACTTCGGTTACGTTCAGCCTCGCCGCTCGCAAGCTCCTGAAGTAGCGGCAGTAGCAGCCGCCACTGGGTGGGGTTGGTGTCCTGAAACTCATCAATCAGAAGGTGATTGATGCGCTGGTCGAGCTTATATTGAATCCAGTGAGCATTATTGTGGTGATTGAGCAGTTGGTAGGCACGCCATTCAAGGTCTGCAAAATCAAGCAGGCGCTGTTCCTCTTTCATGGTCTGGTAATGGTGGAGCAGCCGCACGCCAACGTGATACCAGGCGACCGAGCCACGATAGAGCTGGTGGCGATTGAGTTGATCCTGTCGCTCCATTAACGCCTCGCAGATGGTGTGGTGCAGCTCAAGGAAACGCGCCTGCCCATCAACGCCCATCGACCTGCTCTGAGCGGCGCTCGCTTTCCGTTTTCTCGGTTCACCTTTCTCAGTCAGAAAGACGGTGCTGATAGCAGCGATACGCTGTTGGGAGGGTTGTGAATCGTCCCCAACCTGGTTAAGCAGGGCCGCGTGTGCATCATTACCCTTGTTGCTATGTCTGCTGAGCAGAACTGAAAATTCCTCACACTGCTGCAGCAGTGATGGGGTTAAAAAATCGGCATCCTCGCCGTGGTTTACCGTGCCTATTTTTAACTGCCTGGCAAGGGTTTCACTGGCATAAGCAAGCGGGTGCGGCTGGTCGAGGGTAAATGCCCACCAGTCGCTTCGATGCTGAATAAACTGCTTAAGTGCCGTTTCAGTGCCGCTGATGCCACCACAATGCGCCATCAAGATCGCTAACATCTCTGCCAGTTCACCGTCGGGTTGCTGAGTCGCATCACTGAAAAGGGCATCCAGCGCCCGCTTTTCAAGTAGCCCACTGCTCTCCAGAATCTCAAATCCCGGCGGAACATCTGCTTCAAGTGGAAAGCGGCGCAGTATCTCCTGACAAAAAGCGTGAAAAGTGGTGATGCGTAGCGGCTGCTCGCAGCGCAGTAACTGTTCATAGAGCCTCTGAGCTTTATTACGCATCGCATCGTCGGGGGTGATACCGATAGCCTTAAGAACGCCATTTAACGCTTCGGGGCTCAGGGTTAAAAGCTGGTGCAATCGCTCAGTAATGCGCTGCTGCATCTCAGTAGCGGCCTTGCGGGTAAAGGTGATGGCCAGGATCGTCTCCGGAGGTGTATCAGAGAGTAGTAGCCGCAGCAGGCGCGTAACCAGCAGGTAGGTTTTACCCGTACCGGCAGAAGCGGTTACGGTGATGTTACGTTGTGGATCGCTCGCTTGCGCTGTTCTATCCATGCTTAGCTCGTTTTGAGTCACATTTTAAGTAAACCCGCAGATACCACTGCGGCTATTTTGTAGGATTTTTCTGAAAAGGGTGTCATGAATCAATACTTCAACCTGAGGCTGAGGCTTTACGCCCAGCGGAGCAGAATTAGCAACCTGTTGTTTTCTAGTATGAATACCATAATAACCTTTACTTATACTATGTCTATATCGAGTGAAAAGTCGTGCAATATGGCGCAATAATAGTTTATCTGCTTTAAAAACAAGACGATATAGTGGGGGAGAGATAAGGATGTCTGTCAATAATAACTCAGGATGAGCGCAGGGATGAATCTTCTGCAAGGAGTGCAGCCAGGATGATATGAGAGGCGCAGGAGCGCATACACCATGGAGTGGTGTGACATAAGGATGTAAGTGGCTGATGTCACTAGAAAAGGAAAGGCGGTTCAGTTGATCTGAATCGCCTTTTCTTTTACTGCTCTGAAATCCTTGTAGGAATATTTTGATCTTTCAATAGGAGAAGATCGCGTTACAGTGAAGTAGAAGCTTTGGGTATCTATCAACCAGTTTTATCAAGCGACTGATTATAAAGCAGATATCAAAATCCACTCTTTATATTTAAGTTAAAAATTGAACGCTATCGTATTGATATATGTAAAAAGAGGCACTTGTTTCTGGCGCTGAAATACAGATAGGTTGCCACTGTTCCCGCAGCCGTGGCTACGGCTGAAAAGGAGAATCACCACGGATGGTGGTGGCATGGATGCCAGCATGGACGACGCAATAACACGGAGGTGGTGGGGGACAAAGGAGGCGGCTTTGGTCGCCTCCTTTTATATGGCCACCTGATTGAGCAAACATCTCACTTTCTTCAAACGAAAATGGTAAATATGGCAGCGCTGTAACATAACTGTCACATCGCTCCATTATCCTTGCGCCATGAAAAGTTCAGGTGAAAAACAGGCGGCAGCTCTTTTTACCAGCGAAGCGTCCGCTAACCATCGTCGGCGTCGCAAGGTAAAAGATAGCGTTACTCGCTATGCGGTGGGTGTCGGCGGGATTAGCGTTATCATTGCCATTGTCCTTATTTTCTTTTACCTGCTGTTCGTGGTCTTGCCGCTATTCCAGTCTGCCGAGATTGAAAAGCGTGTGAGCTATCCCGCCCCTGGTGGTGCAGGTGAACAGACGCTCTATCTAGCAATGGAAGAGCAGGCAGAGATCGGGGTGCGTTTCACCCTGTCAGGCAAAGCGATCTTTTTTGACCTGGCTAGTGGCGAGATCATTAAAAGTGAGCACCTGCCAATACCCGATGGCGTAACTATCACCTCCTTTGCCAAAGGGCAGATGCATCAGGGAGTCGTAGCAGCGGGGCTTTCCAATGGCCAGATGCTGTTACTACGACACACCTACCGTGTGACCTATCCTAATGACAGACGCAGGATTACCCCGCAGATTAAATATCCTTTAGGGGAGGCCCCGTTTGAAATCGACCCTTATGCCGCTGCGCTAACCCAGATCACCTTTCAAAGTAGTGAAGAGAGTACCGCTGTCGCAGCTGTGACAGAAGATGGGCGCTTGCTGTTTAGCGCATTTATTGCAGAAGAGTCGATGTTCGATGATGAACCAGTGCTGGAACAGTTTAATCGTGAACTTGCCACACCCGACAGCGAGGTCTTAAAACTCCTGATGGATCAGGATCAGCAAAACCTCTACGTGGTAGAGCGCAATAATAGATTAACCTATTTTGATATCAGTGATGCAGAAGAGCCCCAGCGCCGCTACCAGATTAACATCGGTGAGAATGGGCGTGATGTCAGTGCGGTCGAATTTCTGACCGGCACCATCTCATTGATTGTCGGATACGATGACGGTTACCTGAGCCAATGGTTTCCTGTTCGTAACGAACGGAACCAGGAGGTGATGACACGCATTCGAGATTTTGATCAGCAGCAGGTCGGCAATAACCCAATCACTGCCATTGCGGCAGAGTATGATCGTAAAGGATTCCTGGTCGCAGATAGCCAGGGCAACGTCGGCATCTACCACTCAACCGCGGCACGGAACCTTGCGCTGAGTGAGCTCTCATCACAACCAGTCAAACACCTTGCGGTGGCGCCACGAGCCAACTGGATGGTGGCTGAAGAGTCCAGCGGCGTGCTGCAGGTGTGGCACATTCACAACGATCACCCTGAGGTTTCCTGGAACTCACTATGGGGTAAG
This sequence comes from Chromatiales bacterium, assembly GCA_011053135.1. Lineage (GTDB taxonomy): Bacteria > Pseudomonadota > Gammaproteobacteria > SZUA-140 > SZUA-140 > SZUA-76. The sequence continues at coordinate 2,602 of DRLG01000209.1, read as the reverse complement.
GTGTGGTACGAAAGCTACCCGGAACCGGATTATATCTGGCAGTCTTCATCGGCATCCAATGACTTTGAGCCAAAACTCAGCCTGGTTCCGCTCTCATTTGGCACCTTAAAAGCAGCCTTTTATGCGATGTTACTCGCGGCACCGTTAGCCATCCTTGGGGCGCTATTTACCGCTTATTTTATGGCCCCCAGGATGCGCAATGTGGTTAAGCCGAGCATCGAAATTATGGAGGCACTACCGACCGTTATTCTCGGTTTCCTTGCCGGACTGTGGCTAGCACCCCTAATTGAAACACATCTGCCGGGAACCTTTAGTCTGCTGATACTCATGCCAATAGGTATCCTGCTTTGTGCCTGGGGGTGGTCTCAGCTGCCTCGTAGCCTGCGCCATGCCATTCCGGAAGGGTGGGAGGCGCTGCTACTGATTCCGTTAGTGATCGTTGTGGGGTGGGGTAGCCTTGCACTAAGCCCAACCCTTGAATCTATCCTCTTCGATGGCAATATGCGCCACTGGATGTCTGATGAACTGGGGGTCGGTTTTGATCAGCGCAACTCAATCATTGTTGGGCTTGCGATGGGCTTTGCCGTTATTCCAACCATCTTTTCAATCGCAGAAGATGCAATCTATGGCGTGCCACGCCATCTATCACAAGGTTCACTGGCGCTCGGTGCCACCCCGTGGCAGACGATGGTGCGTGTCGTGTTGCTAACTGCGAGTCCCGGTATCTTCTCTGCATTAATGATCGGCATGGGGCGTGCAGTGGGTGAAACCATGATTGTATTGATGGCGACGGGAAACACTGCTGTGATGGATTTCAGTATCTTTGAGGGGATGCGCACATTATCGGCCAACATCTCGGTCGAGATGCCAGAGGCGGAAGTTGATAGCACCCATTACCGAATACTGTTTCTCGCTGCCCTGGTGCTCTTTATGTTTACCTTTTTCTTTAACACCATCGCAGAGATTGTACGTCAACGCCTGCGTAAGAAATACAGCACACTGTAACCAACTGAGTGATATAGAACGATATGTCTGTCATTAACAATAAAAAGGTTGGCTGGTTCAGAAGCGGAACACCGTGGGTCTGGATGAGTGCAGGTGCTGTTAGCATCAGTCTGGTGATGGTGTTTGGATTGTTGCTATTGATTGCGGTGCGTGGCCTCGGTTATTTCTGGCCTGTCGATGTGGTCGCGATGGATTATACCGAGCGTGATGGCACCGAAGTTCGTGTGATGGGTGAGCAGCGTGAAACTGAGCGGGTTCCCCTTGAGCGCTTAATTGAAGCTGGTTACCCACTCGAAAACCACCGCGGCAATGTTGAACGCCACCTTCTAAAGGTGGGCAATCGTGACCTTTACGGCATGGACTTTCGCAGTGTGATTGAACCCGATGTGAAAAATCGCACCATCCCAGAAGATGTGGTTGTGATTGAACGCCATGAATGGGGAAATTTTTACGGCTTTCTAGCGTCGGTTAAAGCGTCCGGGGTTGTTGTAGCTGAAGGGACAGCTGCGCGGACAGAACTCAAGCAGCGGCTGGAACGCTCGCTGGCACTGCATGATGAGATCAAACATATTGAAAAGAGCGACATCGGTGCGATTAACTATGAGCTTGAACGGCTACGCCTGAAGCAGCGCAAGCTGATGCTCTCTAACACACTTGATGCCGCGCAGGAGCAGGCGATCTCGACAGAGCGTGCTGAAGCACAGCAGCGCTATGAACACTTGCAAAAAAAATTAACAGATCTTTACGCCGCAATCAATCGTGACTCCGTGGTGGTGCGCTCTATTGAAGGGCGTGAAGTAGAAATTGCGCTTTCAAAAATTGTCCGCATCTACCGCCCCAATGAGATGGGGTATGGTGAAAAGTTACTCCATTACTTTTCGAAGATATGGGAGTTTCTGTGTGATGAACCGCGAGAAGCCAACACTGAGGGGGGGATCTTCCCGGCTATCTTTGGCACGGTACTGATGGTGATATTGATGGCGATTCTAGTGACGCCATTTGGTGTTATTGCGGCAATCTATCTGCGGGAATATGCTAAGCAGGGGCCGGTAACACGTGTCATCCGTATCGCGGTCAATAATCTCGCCGGTGTACCGTCCGTAGTTTACGGCGTGTTCGGCCTCGGTTTTTTCGTCTATTTTTTAGGGGGCAATATCGATGCGCTCTTCTTTCCTGAAGCGGCGCCGGCACCAACCTTTGGCACGCCGGGCATCCTCTGGTCATCACTGACGCTGGCGATATTAACACTACCGGTTGTGATTGTGGCGACAGAAGAGGGGCTCTCTCGAATACCGATAGCCGTCCGTGAAGGGAGCCTGGCGCTGGGTGCAACCAAGGCAGAGACGCTTTGGCGCATTGTGATTCCGATGGCAAGCCCGGCATTGATGACTGGGCTCATTCTCGCCATCGCCCGTGCCGCTGGTGAGGTAGCACCACTGATGCTGGTCGGCGTGGTAAAACTCGCCCCTTCGTTACCGCTAGATGGTAACTTTCCATTTCTCCATTTAGACCGTAAATTTATGCACCTGGGGTTTCATATCTATGATGTGGGTTTTCAGAGTCCCAACGTTGAAGCTGCGCGCCCACTGGTGTACGC
>DRLG01000208.1 GCA_011053135.1 Chromatiales bacterium | reverse complement strand
GGAAAAGGATCTCACATGGATGTGATGTTACGGGCAAGGAGCTGAACAGAAGCGGTGTTGAGATGAGAGGTGAAGCGATGAGCTGTCAGGTACATATGCAGGGATAAGCAGCATGGATGGTGAAAACCGGGGTTACAGCGAAGGCAGGGAGCCGTAAGGAGAACGCTGTGACTAACACCTTTCGCGGCTCCAGCCGCATGCTCCGGTTAGTTTGGGATAAAGGAGGTTGTGATTCCAGGGAGGGATCTTTTTACCACCTGTAGTCTGTAAAGGTCAGCTGTTACCACAGCAGGGTTTGAGCGGCCTGACTGTGCAGGAGCACTGTTTTTTTCACCACCATAATATTGCTTGCCATATTCCTGTGTTGTTCCTCTCTGAATTTGTTATCGCTCTCCTTCTCTGGCTGGCCTGCGTGCAGCCAGTAGAAGAGGGCTTTTCTACTGATGAATGTCGTTAAGAAGCCGATAGCAGTTAAAGATAATAAGACTGTACCTTAGTGAAGTGAGAGGAGAGATCATGTTTGACGGGTTGCAGCAGCGAACCGGTTATAGCGAAAAGCGGGCTGAAAAGTGCTGGTTGACTGACGAGGTTTTGAATCATGTCGCGAATTAAGGTCATGGTGGTTGATGACTCTGCTGTTATCCGCCAGGTTTTTACAAAAATCATCAATCAGGACTCTCAGCTAGAGCTGGTTGCAGCAGTAAATGACCCGGTGCTGGCGCTTAAGCGCATGAAGGTGACGATGCCGGATGTGATGGTGCTTGATGTTGAGATGCCGAAGATGGATGGCCTCACATTTCTGAAGCTGATCATGAATGATAACCCGCTACCTGTAGTGATGTGTTCAACGCTGACCGAGAAGGGGAGCAAAACCACTATGCAGGCGATCGCCGATGGGGCGATTGACTTTATCACCAAGCCAAAACTGGGTGCCAAGGGGTTTCTTGAAGAGTCATCTGCAATGCTGGTTGATGTGATTAAATCAGCCGCACGTGCCAATGTGAAGAAACTGAAACAGAACGCCTCGCTGATGAAGGGTGGTGAAAAGATTGAGACGCTGCTCTCCATGAATGAGGCGTTGTTAACAGGGAGGGCGAGCTCGATGACACAGACCACCGATCGCGTGATTGCGATCGGTACCTCAACGGGCGGAACCCAGGCGTTAGAGCTGGTGTTGTCACAACTTCCCAAAAATGCACCGGGGATGGTGATTGTGCAGCATATGCCAGAGAAGTTTACCGCCGCGTTTGCGGCTCGGCTGGACGGTCTCTGTCAGATTCATGTGAAAGAGGCGCGCGATGGTGACCGCGTGTTGCAGGGGCAGGCGCTGATCGCGCCGGGCAGCCACCATATGGTGCTCAACCGTAGCGGCGCACGCTATTTTGTCGATATTAAGGAAGGGCCGCTGGTGAGTCGTCATCGCCCTTCGGTGGATGTGTTATTTCGTTCAACCGCAAAAATTGCGGGTAAAAATGCGGTGGGGATTATTATGACTGGAATGGGTTCTGACGGCGCCTCCGGTCTGTTAGAGATGCACGACGCTGGTGCTTATACCATTGCTCAGGATGAGGCGAGTAGCGTCGTCTATGGTATGCCTAAAGAGGCGGTGAAATGTGGTGCGGTCGATAAAATCACTCCACTGAGCAATATTCCCCACGAGATCTGTTCATTCACTGTGTGACGGTCAGGTAGTGGCTCTCTGTTTTAGATAGGCCCTGTGTAGCCGCCTCTCTCTGCGTGAGGTTCGCCACGCCAGCCACAGTTTTCGGATCGGGGTAAGCGAGGTGCGGTGTTCCAGCACACGGTAGCCGTCACGCTCAATCTCATCGAGGATCGCACGGTAGATGGTAGCCATAATCAGACCGCTACGTTGTGGATGCCGGTCGCAGTCTGGTAGCAGATCAAACGCCTGCCGGTAGTAGTCGCGGGCGCGATCTGCCTGAAACTTGAATAGTGCACGAATATTCTCGCTGGTTCTGTTCTCCATCAGCTCATCAGTGGTCACTCCGAAGCGCTCCAGCTCATCGAGTGGAATATAGAGCCGCCCACGCACGCTATCTTCATGCACATCGCGCAGGATGTTGGTTAGTTGAAACGCCATACCAAGGGCGTGGGCATATTTTAGCGTTTTGCGGTCCTGGTAACCAAAGATCTCAGCGGACATCAGCCCCACCACGCTGGCAACCCGGTGACAGTAGAGTGAGAGCGCTTTAAAGGTGGGGTAGGCGTTATAGTCGAGGTCCATCTCCATACCATCAATGATCTCGATAAAGTGTCCTTGCGACAGATCAAAATGTTTGATGGTCTCCTGTAGTGCTTTACCGACCATATGTTCCGCTGTACCTGTGTAGAGACGCTCGATCTCCTCGCGCCACCATGCCAGTTTGATGCGGGCGATTTCATGTTCCTGCGTCTCATCCACCACATCATCGACCTCACGGCAGAAGGCGTAGAGCGAGATGATCGCTCGGCGTTGAGGCGGTGGTAGAAAGAGAAAACTGTAGTAGAAGCTGGAGCCGCTTTTGGCGGCTTTGTCCTGGCAATACTGGTCGGGTGTCATATTTGATCGGTCTGATTGAGAAACTAAGCGGCTAATGATCCCGGTGTGGGGGTGGTGAGTCAAGTCTGGTCTCTATGAGGGGGCATGGTGCGCCCTGTTTAATGCTGGTTTACTGATTTCAGTTGCGTTGAGCACTGCGCCAGCATCGCCGGTGTGTTGATGTTGAAAAAGGCGTGGGGCTGATCCGAGAAGTCCACATGGACGGTCGCCTGCTGTTTCAGCCATAAGGCGGCCTTGCGGTTGCTGGAGGCAAGGTAGTCCGCCAGTGAGGTGGTCAGATCACGATGAATCATTGAAAAAAGGGGCTGAAGCTGTTGCCCATCATGGGCTGTGTAGAGCAGCGCAGGGGTCTGGTCCATTTTATCGCAGATGCGTGATACCAGGTTACTCGGCAGGCAGGGGGTGTCGCACGGTACGCTAAGAAGCCATTCACTCTGGCACTGCTGTCGTGCGCTGAGGATACCGGCTAACGGGCCTTTTCCTTTTAATTGATCGCTAATCAGCGGGTAGCCGTAGCCCTGATAGCGATCGATGTTGCGATTGGCGCTAATGATGAGCCTGCAGAGCTGTGGTTCCATTCGGGCGATCACATGTTCAATCAGGGGCTGTTTCTCCAGCTCAAGCAGCCCTTTATCGACGCCGCCCATACGGCTCCCTTCACCGCCCGCTAGAATCACAGCCGTCACATCATCGGTGTCGATTTTACGGGTAGCGTTCAAGTGATCAGTTCATTGAACGGGATCACCTCGACAGTATCGCCGGGGTTGATCGTGGTGGCAGGTGGAATGATGGTGAGGCTATTTGCCCAGACTGTGGAATGGAGCACCCCGGAACCCTGTTTGCCGAAAGTGGTAACGGCGCTACCCTCTGCTGTTGTTGCCATGCGTGAACGCACATACTCCTGTCGCGTGCCTTTTCCGGTGTGGCTAAATTGCGCGCGCATTTTAATTGTTTGTGGTTGCACATTTTCAATGCCTTGCATCCGCAGAATAAAGGGTCTGGCAAAGAGGCAGAAGGTGACAAACAGCGACACAGGGTTGCCGGGCAGCCCAAAAAATGGCTTGCTGCTGATCTCACCGAAGGCGAGTGGCTTGCCGGGCTTGATATTGAGCTTCCAGATCTCCAGTCTCCCCAGCTGTTCGATAGCGTTTTTGATGTGGTCCTCTTCTCCGATTGAGACGCCGCCGCTGCTGATGATGATATCTGCCTGCGTGGCAGCCGCTTTAAGTGCTTTTCTGGTTATCGATAATTTGTCGGGCAGGGTACCGAGGTCGATGATCTCACAGCCAAGCGCCTGAAGCAGCCCTGTCAGAGTGAAATGGTTAGCGTTATAGCGTTTACCCGCCTGTAAGTTGTGGCCGGGCATCAGCAGTTCGTTGCCAGTCGACAGTAGCGCGACCTTTAAACGGCGGAAAACGGTAATCGATGCGATGCCGTTGGCTCCAATCAGCCCCATCGCCTGCGGTTGAAGGCGGGTGCCAGCCGTCATGAATAGAGCGCCTTGTTCGATATCTTCACCTGCACGCCGAACATGCTGGCCTCTGCGTGCAGTGGCATTAACTGTAACGCGCTCATCATTAGCTGTGCACTGCTCCTGCGGGATAATTGTGTCGGCCCCGCTCGGTAGTGGTGCGCCGGTAAAGATACGCGCGGCACTTTTTGTGATGAGAGGTTGTGGTAGGTCGCCAGCAGCAATGCGTTGCGTCACTAGCAGTGTGGTGGGGGCTGATGGTGAAAGGTCACGATGGCAGAGTGCATAACCATCCATCGCACTGTTGTCGGTCGGTGGCAGCGGGTGCGGCGCTGTCAGCGGCTCGGCAAGCACTCTGCCAAGTGCAGTGGTGAGTGGGCAGCGCTCAGTGTGATCGACGGGGTGTGCCTCTCTGAGCAGCTGTTCAAGCGCTTCGTCGGCGGTCAGTAAAGGTGGTTTGCTGTTGATGGTCAGATCTCACGCAGTCGTGGAATTAACTGCACAAAG
>DRLG01000207.1 GCA_011053135.1 Chromatiales bacterium | reverse complement strand
GAATAGGTGTTAACCCCATTAACAGATTGATGACAAAGAAAGGGAAGGCGGGCACCAGGCGCAGAGTGAAGAGATAGAAGGCACCATCTTTTTCAATACCGTCGTTAATGGTTTTTAGCTTATCGCCAAACTGGCGCTGGATGGCCTCACGAAAGAGATAACGTGAAGCGAGAAAGGCGATGGTGGCACCCAGCGTCGATGCAAACGAGACGATGAGCGTACCGACAGAAAGCCCAAAGATCGCCCCTGCTACCAGTGTCATAATAGCGGCCCCCGGTAGCGAAAGTCCGGTCACGACAACGTAGATGATAAAAAACAGCGCCGCTGTGGTGACGGGATTGGCGCTGTAATAGGCCTCTATTTCAGTATGCTGGGATTTGAAATAGTCGAGACTTAAATAGCTCCCCAGGTCAAAGGCGAAATAAGCTGTGATCAACAGGGCGATAGCAGCAACGGTTAGCATCTGGCTTTTTCGCATAGAACATCTTTCCTAAGTAGCCATCGCTAGATGGCGGGGTTAAAAACAGTGGAACATTAGCCGTACCAGTCTGGCAGGAATAAACCGCAGTGCCACACCGTTATTACACCACCGTTTTCCAGTCGGTTTGGGGCCATCGTTGAAGATATGCCCATGGTGCCCGCCACAACGAGAACAGTGGTATTCGGTTCTTGGATAGATCAATTTAAAGTCTATTTTTGTTTCGAATGCACCATCGATTGATTCAAAGAAACTGGGCCAGCCGGTACCACTATCAAACTTCATATTGCTGGTAAATAACGGCTGATCACAACCTGCACAGTGGTAGCGGCCCTCTCGTTTTTCATCATTTAGTGCGCTGGAAAAAGGGGGTTCAGTCCCCTCTTTGCGCAGCACATCAAACTGTTCTGCGGTAAGTTTCTCGCGCCACTCCGCTTCACTCATCACAACCTTCCCCCTGTTGATAATAGCGCCATCTGCGCTGGTTTTCTGTGCGGAGACCACACGTGATAGCAACAGCAGCGTAGCCATCGTTAGCAGTATCCCACCCCCTGATTTTATAAATTGACGACGATTCATCAACGCTCCCTTCCTATCGTTTCAGAACTACCCTCTCTGTTAGTCGTACCTTTCACATTAAATTTACAGAAGAGAGAAAAATAATTTCACGGCTTATCCTGCTGCGCTTGAAATGCCTTCAGACAGCCCCGGCAGATGCAGCGACTATTGCGCTCGCTCTCTGGTAATTGTGCTAACAGTGCCACAGGAAATATCTCAGAGCGGCACCAGCACGCCCCCTGCCGGCTGCTCACAGGCGTCTCAGATTGACAGCGATTGAGTCCGCCACAGAGTGGGCAGCGCTCCTTTTTGTTGAGAGGATCAGACATCTTTTCTCCATATTCAGTTACCTGACTGTGATCAAAAATTTGATAACGATCACAAAACGATCAATCGCACTGCCAATCAGTAATCCCCGGTTTCAGAACCCCGCACTATTTGTCGATATAGAGACAAGTAGCAAGAGGTTAATATCATGAGTAATATCACCGCCATTAACGCAGGTGTCAGCGGCATTCAACGCGGCATGGCCATAGCCGAAAAGAGCGCCGCAACCATCGCCAGCACTGGAAACAGCACCTCGGGTGACCCTGCTGCTGTTGCAGAGCCTCTGGTTGAACTCATGATGGCTCGCCTCCAGGTTGAAGCGTCAGCAAAGGTTGTCGAGACCGTAAGCGAAACAATTGGCACGTTAATCGATACCACCGCCTGAACACCACCGTTAAACTACAGCGCTATTTGATGCGTCGCATCATCAACAGCGCTGCAATAAAAAAGATTAACGTGGGCAACACGGCACTCAGCGCCGAATTCACATGAAACACCAGGCCAATGTAACTCGACATCTGATGAATCACATAAAAAGTGATCCCGACCAGTGTCCCCACCAGCACGCGCACCCCGACACCCACCGACCTCAATGGCCCAAACACAAATGGGATCGATAAAAACACCATCACGGCTGTTGCAAATGGCAAGATGACTTTTGACCAGAAGACCATCTCATAATGCTCTGAACTCAGATCATTCGTCTTCAGATATTCAATATATCTGTATAGCCCCTGCACTGAAAGACTGCGCGGTTTGATTGCAATCACATCAATCATCTCAGGGTCTATCAGGCGCTGTTGCAGCAGGTGAGCAAGCTGTAATGAGTTGACTTCATTCTCACTTAGATGACTCTGGTTAACATTGTTGAGCACCCACTGGCCATCCTCATAATTCGCGCTCTCCGCATAGAGCATAGCTGTTATGCGGCGCTGTTGATCGATCTCATAGATATAGATTTTTCGCAGTTCGCCACTGGGCAGTACACTGCGCACATTGATGATGCGCGTCTCATCGCGTGTCCAGAAACCTTTTTCGATCTTTTTTGTCACATACCCAGTTAACGCCTGACTGCGGATCTCCTGGGCCAGGCGCTCGCTCTCACCCGAAATAAACTCGCTGATAACCACCGCTACGATCACGAGTAGTAATCCAGCCTTCATCACTGACCAGGTGATACGGCCAATCGAAACGCCTGCCGCTCGCATCACGACCAGCTCACTGTTACTGGCCATCACACCGAGCCCCATCACACTGCCGAGCAGTGCAGCAACGGGGAACAGGTCATAGGCCAGTCCCGGCAGAGTCAGCCCCACATAGAAAAGTGCAAGCACTACTCCGTAGTCACCTTTCCCAATATAGGTCAGCTCATTAACAAACGCGGCAAATGAAAACAGCGCCAGCAGGATTAACATCACTAATAAAACACTACCAATAACAGCGCGCATGATATAACGATCAAGAATCACCATTGCCGTTAACCTTTCCCTGCTACGTGGCTACTCTTTCCAGAATAGCGCCAGCTCATGCCGTATTGTTTATAAAGTAATAACCCGGTTAAGAGTAAAATACCGCCGTGGGCCCACCATAGACCGATCGATTGCGCGACCACCTCGCGCTCGATCCAGGTGCGGCCGACGCCCATCAGATTGCTATAGATAAAATAGACCAGAATCGCCACAAACAGCCTGGCGTATCGTCCCTGTCTCGGGCTCGTTTTGCTAAGTGGTACGGCCAGTAGTGCCAGTAAGATAGTCGATAGCGGCATCGCCAGACGCCATTGAAGCTCGGCAGCATCATAACGGCGCAGCTCATCAAAATCCCTGTGATATCGCTCTGCAAACTGGCGTCGAGCCTCAGGGTCTAACAGCTCATTAGTAGGATACGCCTTATGCTTTCGATCTGAACGCACCACCTCCTGCTCTTCAATGCGGATCGCATGTGTTTTATATCTGGTAATCCTGAAATCTGAACTGCCCGGTAGCCCTTCGTAACGGTAGCCATCCTGTAATTCAAGAAAACGATCTCCACTCTCTTCATTTACAAAATAACGACCACTTTTTGCAGAGAGCACCACCTGTTTTCCATCATGTTCACTATGAATAAACAGATCTTCCAGTTCACTCTGGTCATCTGAGATATGTTCAGCATAGAAAACCCCTTCAGATCTTGCGGGTGCCGTAAATCGCCCCGATGCAATACCGGCAATGGTCGCCTCCGCCTTCGCTTCATCCTGAATACGATAGCTCTCCTCGGTTGCCCACGGTGCAACATAGAAGGTGATTACCGATACGATCACCGCTACCAATAGCGCCGCTACCAACACGGTTTTATAGATGCGAGCAATACTCACTCCGCACGCCAGCATCGCCACCATTTCACTATCTTTATAGAGCCGACTAAAGGTGATCAATACAGATAAAAACAGCGCCAGCGGTAACATAATGACCAGTGCGTCGAGCGTCTTAAGCATCAAAATCGTCACGATCACATCACTTGGAAGCGCACCAGTGCTGGCATCTGCGAGATAATAGACAAAACGGTTACTCAGAAAAATCAGCAACAGGACTGTGACCACCGCAGCCAACGTCATCCCTATCTCTTTCAGGATATAACGACTGATTATCACTATTTTCGCCCAATCAGTAGTGATGAGTGATTAATTAATGTGATCGGCGGTGTAAAAACGGTTTGATTCATGTAGAATTTTTTAGAAATGGTTTGCATATGGTCACTTGCATCATACCGCATCAGGCAAACCTAAAGGAACTAAACGGGGTCATGTCGGCCAAATGCAGTGGTTAACGCCAACTCCCCGTGATGACTAAACAGATAGCAGGAGTATTCATGGACTTTAAAATTATCAACAGCACCATTGGAAAACAGCGCTCTGCATGCCTTGTCGTGGGCATCCATGAGGCTGGCAAACTCAGCGCTTCTGCTAAACACCTCGACAAAATCAGCCGTAGTTTTATTAGTAAGCTCCTCAAAAAAGGTGATATTAAAGGGAAACAGGGTGAAACCCTGCTGCTTCACACCCTCCCCAATTGCGCTGCCGATAGAGTGTTACTGGTTGGATGTGGTAAAGAGGCGGCGCTTAACGACCAGCAATTTCGCAAGGTTATCTCTGCGGCGACCAGCGCGCTCGATAAAATCGGCGTTAAAGAATGTGTCAACTACCTTGGTGAGATTAAGGTGAGCGAACGTGATCTACCGTGGAAGATTCGCCAGATGAGCGAGACCACCTGTGATGCGCTCTACCGCTTTGAAGCGATGAAGAGCAAAAAAAACCAGCGCCCTGCCCCTGCTCTTAAAAAGATGAGCTTCCATATTCCTGGTACCGCAAACCGTAGCAACTGTCGCAATGCAGCGAAAACGGGGCTTGCCATCGCCAACGGCATGACGATCACCAAAGACCTCGGCAATCTACCCGGTAATATCTGCACCCCGACCTACCTTGCCAACAAGGCAAAGGCGATCGCCAAAGGGAATAGCAAACTTAAAGTGTCGGTGTTAGATGAAAAACAGATGACTGCCCTGAAGATGGGTTCCTTTCTCTCTGTGACACGCGGCAGCCGTGAACCGGCAAAGCTGATTACACTAAATTACAGCGGTGGCAAAAAAGGCGAGCCGCCGGTAGTGCTGGTTGGTAAAGGGGTCACCTTCGATTCTGGCGGTGTCTCAATCAAGCCCTCTCCGACAATGGATGAGATGAAATATGATATGTGTGGTGCCGCCAGTGTGCTCGGCGTGATGGCAACCATTAATGAGCTGAGTCTACCGATCAACCTCATCGGCGTGGTACCTGCCTGTGAAAACATGCCCGATGGCAGCGCCAGCAAGCCGGGCGATGTGGTCACCAGCATGTCTGGTCAGACCATTGAAATTCTGAATACCGATGCGGAAGGACGGCTGATTCTGTGTGATGCCCTCACCTACTGTGAGCGCTTCAAGCCCGCTGTTGTGATCGATATCGCCACCCTCACCGGCTCCTGCGTGATGGCGCTTGGTAGCCATGCGACTGGCATTCTCGGTAATGATGATGAGCTGGTGAGTGATTTACTGGCGGCCGGTAACAGCAGCAACGACCGCGGCTGGCAGCTACCACTCTGGGAAGAGTATGATGAACAGCTGAAGAGTAACTTCGCCGACATGGCCAATATCGGTGGGCGCGAAGGTGGCACCATCACCGCGGCATGTTTTCTCTCTCGTTTCACCCGCGCGTACAACTGGGCCCATCTCGATATTGCCGGTACTGCATGGCATTCCGGTGCGAAAAAAGGTGGTACTGGTCGCCCTGTCCCACTACTGACACAGTATATTCTGGATAGATGCGAAAGTTGATAAACCGCTAATGACCCGTGTTGATTTCTATCTACTGCCTGACAAGCGCCCCAACGGGCGCGAGTTTTTCGCCTGCCGTCTGGCAGAGAAGATCTATAAAATGGGGCGCACCCTCTATCTGCACACTCCATCCGTTGAACAGGCGAGGCAGTTAGATGACCTCCTCTGGAGCTACAAAGAGAGCAGTTTCCTGCCCCATTCACTCGAAGATGAGGCACAAGATAACGTGCCGCAAATTCTCATCGGCTATAGCGACGAGACCCCGTCTGAGCTCCATAGCCATAGTGATGTGTTGATCAATCTCGCCCCTACCGTGCCGGGGTTCTTTAGCCGCTTTGAACGTGTCGCTGAATTAATCAATCAGGAAGAGAGGCTCAAGGTAGCTGGACGAGAGCGCTTCAAATTCTATCGTGACCGCGGCTACCAGCCCGAAACCCATAAGATTCCGGAGTCGTAAGATGCCTGATAACCCGTCCCAGGAGCAAAATATCCCTGTGCTCAAAGATGTTGTGGTGCCGGTGATGAAAGAGAAGATCAGCCCGGCACCGGCGCCAGTGGAGCCGGAACCATCGCTGCTCAGCTCGACCCTGCAAGCTGAGATTGATACCATCATTAATCAGGCGCGTGCCGATTTTGAGGCGACCATTGCGCAGCTACAGAAAGAGATGCAGCAGCGCGTTGAGCGTGAGCTCAATGAACTGCATATACAGCTAACCAGCGACGATTAACAGTAGCGCGGCGCCACCTTACGGCTACCTTCTCAGGGCGGTTCTTCGTTCCCGATCAATCCCCGGATGCGCTACAATAGCGCACTTCAAGCAGATTCGAGTTTTACAACAGACGGAACACCATGGAAAAGACCTACACCCCGCACGCGATCGAGCAACAGTGGTATGAAACCTGGGAAAAAGGGGGTTATTTTTCCCCCTCTGGCAGCGGTGAAAATCCCTACTGCATCATGATCCCACCACCCAACGTCACCGGCAGCCTCCACATGGGACACGGCTTCAACAACACGGTGATGGATCTGCTCACCCGCTACCACCGCATGAAGGGGCACGACACCCTGTGGCAACCCGGTACTGATCACGCCGGGATCGCGACACAGATGGTGGTTGAACGTCAGCTTGCCGCAGAAGGCAGGACGCGCCACGACCTCGGGCGCGACGCCTTTATCGACAAGGTGTGGGAGTGGAAAGATCAATCGGGTGGCGCGATCACTCAGCAGCTACGTCGTCTTGGCTCTTCGCTCGACTGGCAGCATGAACGTTTTACGATGGATGAAGGCCTCTCCGAGGCGGTCAAAGAGGTCTTTGTAAAGCTGCATGAAGAGGGGCTGATCTATCGCGGTAAACGCCTGGTGAACTGGGACCCCAAACTGCACACCGCTGTCTCGGATCTGGAGGTCCTCTCCGCTGAAGAGAGTGGCTATATGTGGCACATGCGCTACCCACTGGCGGATGGCAGCGGCCACCTGGTTGTCGCTACCACTCGCCCGGAGACCATGCTGGGTGATGCCGCTGTCGCAGTACACCCGGGTGATGAGCGCTACGCCCATCTAGTGGGCCAGCAGGTGAAGCTCCCTTTTACCGACCGCCTGATTCCGATTATCGCCGATGACTATGTCGATCCAGCGTTTGGTACGGGTTGCGTCAAGATCACCCCGGCACATGACTTCAACGATTACGCGGTGTGGCGTAACCATCGTGATGAGTCGGCGATTGCCGCTCTGCCCAATGGGGGCCTGATTAACATATTCACCATCGATGCTGCGATCATCGGCAGCGACGATCAACATGGCGAACTGATCCCTGCCGAATTTCACGG
>DRLG01000206.1 GCA_011053135.1 Chromatiales bacterium | reverse complement strand
TGGATGTACTTTTTGACCCATAGTATAAGAACTCTCTTATTTGTCGCTTACGGTCACAGTAATGTGACTTGTACGTTTTAAAATCTGATTGCCACGACCACGTGCACGTGCTCTGAATCGTTTCTGTGTTGGCCCTTCGTCAACATAAATTGCGGAGACTTTTAGCTCATCAACATCAGCGCCTTCGTTGTGCTCTGCATTGGCAATCGCAGATTCAAGTACTTTTTTCACAATGCCTGCGCCTTTTTTCTGGCTGAACAGCAAGGTGTTAAGCGCCCTGTCAACAGGTAGGCCACGTACCTGATCAGCAATCAATCTCGCTTTTTGCGCAGAGATCCCGACGTATCTCAGTTTTGAAGCAACTTCCATCTCAAACCACCTATTTAGACTTTCTATCAGCCACGTGACCTTTAAAGGTACGGGTCAGTGAAAATTCGCCCAGTTTATGGCCAACCATGTTCTCTGAGATCAAAACGGGCGTGTGCTGACGACCATTATGAACAGCAATCGTTAGACCAACCATTTCTGGGCTGATCATAGAACGGCGAGACCAAGTCTTGATCGGACGCTTATTGTTAGAAGCAATCGCTTCATCCACCTTTTTCACAAGGTGATGATCAATAAACGGACCTTTTTTAATTGAACGTGGCACTTAATAAACCCCTGTCTTATTCTTTAACTTAGATGCTGATTAACGTGTTTTACGACGTGATCTAACAATTAACTTATCAGTACGCTTGTTATTACGTGTTTTGTAGCCCTTAGTTGGCATACCCCACGGGCTCACTGGATGGCGACCACCAGAGGTACGACCTTCACCACCACCATGAGGGTGATCAACCGGGTTCATTGCAACACCGCGAACTGTTGGACGGACACCGCGCCAGCGTGTTGCGCCCGCTTTACCCAACGAGCGAAGTGCATGCTCTGAGTTACTCACTTCACCAATTGTCGCTCGGCAATCGAGCAGAATCTTACGCATTTCACCTGAGCGTAGACGTAAGATCGCATAGTTATTCTCTTTAGCTACAAGCTGCGCTGAAGTTCCTGCGCTTCGTGCCACCTGGGCACCTTTGCCTGGCTTCAGTTCAATACAGTGAATAACCGTACCGACTGGAATATTGCGCATTGGCAGGCAGTTACCTGGCTTGATTGGTGAGTCGATACCGGAATAGATCTCAGTACCGGCAGCAACATCTTTTGGAGCGATGATGTAACGACGCTCACCATCGGCGTATAAAACCAGCGCAATGTTTGCACTACGGTTTGGATCATACTCAAGACGCTCGATTTTTCCAGCAACGCCGTCTTTATTACGCTTGAAATCAATAATTCTGTAGTGCTGCTTATGACCGCCGCCTCTGTGGCGAACAGTAATACGGCCATTATTGTTACGCCCGGCGCTCTTTGATTTGCTCTCTAATAAAGGCGCATGTGGCTTGCCTTTATGGAGATCCGGGTTCACCACCTTGACTAAAAAGCGCCTACCGGGTGATGTTGGCTTTGTCTTAACGACTGGCATGATCGAAATCCTTATTTAACTCTGCTCTTCTAATACGTCTTTATAATGGGGCGATTACTGCTGTCCCATAAAGTCAATGTCGTGACCTGGCTGAAGCTTGACATAAGCCTTTTTCCAGTCAGAACGTCTACCGATCGTTCTACCGAAACGCTTCTCTTTGCCTTTCACGTTAGATACCTGTACGGCATCGACTTTAACGTCAAACATTAATTCTACGGCCTGCTTAATTTCAGGCTTGGTTGCATCTGAGATGACTCGAAATGCAAACTGTTTATCGGTATCTGCTGCGCGTGCGGTCTTCTCGGAAATATGAGGAGCAAGCAGTATTTTCATCAATCGTTCCTGTCTCATCCCAGTCTTTCCTCAATTTTCTTGACTGCATCAACAGTCATCAACACTTTGTCAAAACGCACCAGACTCACCGGATCAATATCGACAGTATCCATTACCTCTACTTTATGTAGATTGCGCGCCGCCAGATAAAGATTCATCTCGGGCTCAACCCCAACGATCAATACAGAGCTCAACCCAAGCGCACTTAATTTCCCAGCCAGCTCTTTAGTCTTCGGAGCATCTAACGCAAATTTATCGACGATAACCAGGCGATCTTTTCTCGCTAATTCAGATAGAATCGAGCGCAGCGCCAGGCGATACATCTTTTTATTGATCTTCTGTGAGTAGTTTCTTGGAGCTGCGGCAAACGTCACACCACCAGTCCTCCAGATCGGGCTGCGTATTGTACCAGCTCTTGCGCGCCCTGTACCCTTTTGGCGCCACGGTTTTGCGCCACCGCCACTCACGTCAGAGCGACTTTTCTGCGCTTTTGAACCCTGACGAGCTCCCGCAAGGTGTGCTGTCACGGCCTGATGAATCAGCGCTTCATTATATTGGCAATCGAAGGTCACATCTGACAGTTCAACCGCATTCTTGGATGCTTTGCCCGTTGCTGTTGTAAGATTTAGTTCCACAATAGTTCTCCCTATCCGCGCGTCTTAACTGCTGGGTGGACAATGACATCACCACCTTTAGCACCAGGAACGGAACCCTTAACCAACAGCAAGTTACGCTCAGCATCAACACGAACAACTACAATGTTCTGTGTGGTGCACTTAACGTTACCCATCTGACCAGACATCTTTTTACCTTTAAATACACGGCCTGGTGTCTGGTTTTGGCCAATAGAACCTGGCGTACGATGCGACAGCGAGTTACCGTGCGTGGCATCTTTCATCGCAAAGTTATGGCGCTTAACGGTACCTGCAAAACCTTTACCGATACTTGTTCCAGTAACATCAACCTTTTGCCCTGCTTCGAAGATGTCGACCTTTATTTCAGAACCAGCGGTAATACCTTCACCCTCGCCATCATCAAGACGAAACTCCCACACGCCACGCCCTGCCTCAACACCCGCTTTTGCGAAATGCCCGGCCTGAGGCTTGGTAACGCGTGATGCGCGTCGCTCACCTGTTGTAACCTGTAAGGCGCGATACCCATCAACCTCAGCTGTTTTCACCTGAGAAACCCGGTTCGCTTCCACTTCAATTACGGTCACTGGAATTGAGACACCATCTTCTGTGAAGACGCGTGTCATACCACATTTACGACCGACGATACCAATCGACATTGCTAAAACCTCTATACTGTGCGTATTAGTTCAGTTTAATTTGAACATCCACACCAGCAGCCAAATCGAGCTGCATTAGTGCGTCAACTGTTTTATCCGTTGGATCAACGATATCCATCATGCGCTTATGAGTTCTGATCTCATACTGATCACGCGCATCTTTATTAACATGCGGCGATATCAGAACGGTAAAGCGCTCTTTCTTCGTTGGAAGCGGAATTGGCCCTTTTACATGAGAACCAGTTCTTTTGGCCGTCTCAACAATCTCTCGTGCCGACTGATCGATGAGTCGGTGATCAAATGCTTTCAAGCGTATACGTATTCTTTGACTAGCCATTATTTATGCTCGCTGATCCTGATTACTCAATAATTTTAGAAACAACACCGGCACCTACGGTGCGGCCACCTTCACGAATCGCAAAGCGTAAACCTTCATCCATCGCAATCGGCGCTATCAAGGTGACTGTCATCGCAACGTTGTCACCCGGCATCACCATCTC
>DRLG01000205.1 GCA_011053135.1 Chromatiales bacterium | reverse complement strand
GCAGCTTTCATGGTCACTGACGTTATAGAGGTAGCGAGATAGCGCTTTCCCCTCTTTTGACCCTTTGATGATACAGCCGATGTTGGTTTTCCCTTTAGTACGTGGGCCGAGTGTTGCAGGATCGGGTAGCAGCGCCTTAAGGAACTGTAATGGCACGATCTGTTGTCCCTGAAACTCGACCGGTTCGATGCTATCGAGGCCGATATTCTGGAACACTTCAAGATGTTTCAGATAGCTGTCACCAAAGGTCATCCAGAAACGCATACGTTTTACCCCTGGGATGTGCCTGGCGAGCGACTCCATCTCCTCGTGGTAGAGCAGAAACATCTTGCGTGGGCCGATCTCCGGAAAATTAAACAGGCGTGAAACGCTCATGGGCTCGGTCTCTACCCATTGCCCATTCTCATAGTAACGGCCGTTGGCGGTCACCTCTCGGATATTGATCTCAGGGTTAAAATTGGTGGCAAATGGGTAGCCATGGTCACCCGCATTGCAGTCCAGGATATCGATTGTATCGATCTGATCAAAGTGATGTTTGAGTGCATAGGCAGTGAAGACATTGGTCACGCCGGGATCAAAACCGGAGCCGAGCAGGGCGGTGATGCCCGCCTCCCTGAAGCGCTCCTGATAGTCCCACTGCCATCGGTATTCGAATTTGGCCTCATCTTCTGGCTCATAATTGGCGGTGTCGAGGTAGTCAATGCCGCACGCCAGACAGGCATCCATAATGGTAAGATCCTGGTAGGGAAGTGCCACATTGATGATCATCCTGGGTTCGACCCTGCGAATCAATGCGACCAGTTCAGCCACATTGTCGGCATCGACCTGTGCGGTTTTGATACGCCCACCACCGATCTCGCTCGCAATCTGTTCACATTTTGAGACGGTGCGGCTGGCGAGCCAGATATCACTGAAAACAGTGGGCAGCTGCGCACATTTGTGAGTGACGACGCGCCCAACACCTCCAGCGCCAATGATTAAGACTCTGCTCATTTTGTTACCCTGCAAATAATATGAAAATAGCCTGAGGGCGGCTTAGGGGCGATTTTAGTCGCTAGCAGGACATGATGTCATCTGTTTTTATTGTGAATCAGGGCTGCTTTATCAGTGACAAGTCGGCTGCGCGGTTGCGATTTTATCGCTCACATCCATTATTCCGAAATCAGTGTGGAAGGCGGTGTTACACGGCAGTTAAGGTGAATAGGCGGTGTGCCGATAAAGCCTGCATAGCATCTGATGTTGCTATTTTTCTGTTGACAGGATGACAACGATTCACCTAAATTAGCGCCCACCATGAAGAAACTACTGATCTGCCTGCTGCTGTTAGCCAACCTGAGTTCAGGACTGGCCTATGCCCTGGATAACCATCCAGAGGCGATAGCAGGGCATGATTCGGCTGCGATTGATCTATTAACAGTGGTCGGCAGCGAGCAGCCCGATAACGGAGCATTGCATCAGGATGACCACTGCTGTCATAGTGCCGCCCATCTGATCGGGCTTATCTTCAATCAATCCTCACCATTTATGGCCAGCGGTCATGAAGGTTTTGTAGCGCTATCCCCTGTGTTAGCGCTGCGCTATATTGCCCCACTCCTAAGACCCCCCATCGTTTAATTTCTTCCACTGCTGTTTTTTGTGCATGCTGCGCAGTTTTCTGCGTGCTATTTCCCTCTTCAGTATTTGAAGGATTGAGTTAATGTTTTCTAAAAGATATCTATTGACGGGCCTGTTCGCCTGCCTGCTCTCCCCTGGGTGGATTGCAGCTGCGGCTGATTATAAAGAAGTCGCCTCCGAATTTAATCAAACGTCGCTAACGATCAGCGCTAACGGTGAGCTAAAGGTCGATCCAGCGTTGCGAAGTTTTATTCAACAGGTCTGGGCAGAGAGCCCGGCGATGCAGGGGGCATATGCTGTGGTCGAAGCCGAAATGGCGCGAGCCGATGGTGCGGGGCGGCCAATTTACAACCCCGATCTGCTTATCGATGCTGAGCGAACGGGCGTCAACACAACCTCAATCGGTTTTAATCAAACGCTGGACTGGAATGACAAGCGTGAGGCGCAGAGTCGCATTGCCGACCAGGAAGTGCTGGCCGTCAGTGCAGAATTGAGAGAGACCCAGCAACGCATTGCAGTCGAAACCCTGAATGCATTGACACAGTACGCCACTGCGCAGGAGATGCTGGCGCTGGCGATGCGTCGTAGCCAGTTAATGAAAGGGTTTATCGATGCAGTGAAGCAGCGCCAGGCGGCGGGGGATATGGGCGCGCTGGAAGGTACCCTGGCTCAGGTTACCTATAGTGAGGCCTTGATGCAGCAGGCGGCGAGTGAGAGCGAACTGGCTCAGGCCGAAGCGGCGCTACAGGCTGTTACCGGATTTGTTGCCGGTTCAGAACTGGCACAGTGGCCGCAGTTACCGGGTGAGCTGGCATCTCCACCGGAGCGGGTTGACACCACACTGCTCCACTCCTTGCCGGCACTTACGGTGCTACGCAGTCGTATGGAGGCGGCGAAAGCACGGATCGATCTAATCAAACGTGAAGGTCGTGCAGATCCCACCATCGGGCTTCGTGCCGGTCGTGACGGCTCTGACTCCCTGTTCGGGCTAAGTTTCGAAATTCCACTGTTTGTACGCAATAACTTCAAGGCCGAAGTGCTGGTCGCCTCTCATGAGGCCACTGCTGAGGAGCTGATTTACCGTGATGCATACCGCCGCGCCAGCGCCCGACTTGAAGGGAGCCTGGGTCGCTTTAACAGTACCGCCAGTGCATGGCGAGCCTGGGTGGCCACGGGTCAACAGGCGCATCGTGAACAGATGAAACTGCTGGAGCAGATGTGGCAGGCGGGTGAATTGACCGCAACCGATTTTCTGATTCAGGCCAAACAGAACATCGATACCCAGACAGCAGCCACAACCCTTAAAGGTGAGGTCTGGCAGGCAGCAATCGGCTGGCTGGATGCTTCTGGTCAGGTTGACGACTGGCTAGGTTTAACACCGGACAGCGCCGCACAGCCAAAGAATTCTGGAGAGTAAAAAATGAAGAACAGACTTGTTTTATTAATGTTATTGAGCCTTGCCACTCCCGGTCTTCTGTTAGCGGGAAAAGGGCACGACCATGGTGAAGAGGATGGGCTGGATGATTTCTCAGGCATAGAGATAGCACCAGAAAAGCATGACCATGATGATGAAGGCCATCAACATGAAAAAGAGGGGCATGACCACGAAGATGATGGGCATGAAGAGCAGGGGCACGGCGATCATGGTGGTCACGGTGGGGAAGATGACGGCCACGGCCATGGCGAAGTTGCCAGTGATGCTGAGTTGAGTGCTGAACAGCGCCGCATTGCGGGGATAGAGACGATGGTCGTTAGACGTCAATCACTGGGCGATGCAATTAAGGCACCCGGTGAGGCGATGCTCAACGCCTATCGCACCACCATCGTGACACCACGAACCCCGGCGCAGGTGATGGCACGTCATGCGCGCCTTGGTGACCACGTTAAAAAAGGGGAGCGCCTGGTAACGCTCTCCAGTGTCGAGATGGCGGAGGCGCAAGGCGCCCTGATGGAGGCCAATGTCGAACTGCGTCGGGTGAAAAAACTGGGTCGTAAAGTGGTTTCCGAAAAGCGTTTTGTTGCCGCGCAGATCGCTTATCAACAGGCCTATGCCAGGGTTAGCGCCTACGGCATGACCAGGAAACAGATCAACTCCCTGATTAAAACAGGTGATGCGACACGTGCGACGGGTGAATTTCATCTGCTCTCATTTCAGGATGGCACCATCATCAGTGACGGCTTTGTTGTTGGAGAACTGATTGAACCAGGTTATGTGTTGATGACGATTAGCGATGAGTCTCTGCTGTGGGTCGAAGCGCGCCTGACGCCGGAAGATGCTGCTCGTGTCAAACTGGGGTCGCCTGCGCGTATTCAGGTCGGTAATCAGTGGCTGAGTGGAAAAGTTGCGCAGGCTCGTCACACCCTCGATGAGACGACGCGCACCCTGGCTGTCCACATTGAAGTGGCAAACCGAGATGACGCACTCCACCCCGGCCAGTTTGTGACCGCCGTGATTGAAGGAAGCAATAAACGTGACGGTATTGTTGTACCTGTTGAGGCTGTGTTGCGCAGCCCCGACGGTGACTGGCAGCTGTTTGTGCAGAGCGCGCCTGACCGCTTTGAACCCAAAGAGATTAAAGTGCTGGAGACCGTGGGTGACCGTATGCTGATCGAAGGCGTTGCCGAAGGTACAACCATTGTCGGTAAGGGCGCTTTCTTTGTGCAGTCTGAAATGGCGAAAGGCGGGTTTGATCCGCATAACCATTAAACCGGGAGAAAGACTGTGTTAAATAAATTAATCGACTGGTCTGTCGCCAACCGTTTACTGGTGGTCATAGGTCTGCTGGCGCTGGCGGCGTCGGCCTCCGTTATTATTCCGAAACTCAATCTCGATGCCTTTCCCGATGTGACCAATGTACAGGTCTCTATTAATACCGAAGCGCCGGGGCTCGCCTCTGAAGAGGTTGAAAAACTGATCACCTTTCCTATTGAGGCGGTGATGTACGCGCTGCCTGATGTGGAGCAGGTGCGCTCTATCTCCAAGACCGGCCTCTCGGGCATCACCGTGGTATTTAAAGAGGGGACAGATATCTACTTTGCTCGCCAGCTAGTGTTTGAGCGTCTGCAATCAGCAAAAGAGCTGATACCCGAAGGGGTGGGTACGCCAGAGATTGGCCCCAACACCTCTGGCCTGGGGCAGGTCTATCAATACATGCTGGTGACTGATGCCGACTCCACTCTGGATGCGATGACCCTGCGAAGTCTTAACGACTGGGTGGTCAAGCTACTGTTGATGCCGGTGGATGGGGTGACTGATGTACTCTCTTTTGGCGGCCATGTGCGTCAATACCAGGTCAATTTGAATCCATCTCGCCTGCTGGCGTATGGGCTGAGGCAGCAGGATGTGATCGATGCGCTGGAAAACAACAACTCCAATGCGGGTGGTTGGTATATGGATCGTGGCCAGGAGCAGTTGGTGATTCGTGGTGTCGGCTGGTTGAGCCACGACGAGAAGGGGTTGGCGGAGCTGCGCCAGATCCCGTTAAAAACGGTTGATGGCACCGTGGTCACAGTATCGCAGGTAGCTGAAGTCTCCCTCGGCAGTGAGATACGCCAGGGTGCGGTGAGCATGACGCGGCGCAACGAGCAGGGTCAGGCCGAACCGTTGGGTGAGGTGGTGGCTGGCATTGTGTTAAAACGGATGGGGGCCAATACCAAAAGTACTATCGACGGCATCAACCAGCAGGCGAAGCTGATTCAACAGGCGCTGCCTGACGGTGTGCGGTTTGAGGTCTTTTATGACCAGTCCGACCTCATCTCACAGGCGGTCACCACCGTGGTCAACGCGCTGCTGCTCGCCTTTGTCTTTATTGTGGTGGTGCTGGCGCTCTTTTTAATGAACCTGAGCGCCACGCTGTTGGTGCTGATCTCCATCCCTATCTCCATCGGTATCGCCTTGATGGTGATGGCGTGGCTGGGACTCTCCGCCAACTTGATGTCGCTGGGCGGCATTGCGGTGGCGATCGGCATGTTGGTCGACGGCTCGGTGGTGATGGTGGACAACATGTTTAAACATCTCTCCCATCCCGATGCCGAGCATGACAAAGAGGTGCAGGCGCGGGTCGGCAGTGATGACCGCGATCCGCATGATGTACGACACGACCGTGGTGAAGGTATCGCCCTGCGCCTGCAACAGGCGGGTAGAGAGGTGGCACGACCGGTCTTTTTCGCGACCGCCATCATTCTGGTGGTCTTTATGCCACTATTTAGTTTTGAAGGGGTTGAGGCGAAGCTCTTTCAGCCGATGGCGATCAGCATCATGCTGGCGATTATTGCAGCGCTGTTTGTGGCGCTGGTGATCGTGCCGGCTCTGGCCACTTATCTTTTTCGTCACGGCATACGGCAGCGTGAGAGTTTTGTACTCAGGCCGTTAGATAAGCTCTATCGCCACGCGCTGGGCTGGGCTCTGCGGCACGGTAAATTTGTCGTCTCGGGGGCGCTGTTACTGCTGATTTCTGCATTGGCGCTGGTGCCGCAAATTGGCACGGAGTTTGTGCCGGAGCTGGAGGAGGGGACGATTAACCTGCGTGTCACGCTCGCCCCGTCATCCAGCCTGGAGACCGCACTGGAGGTTGCCCCCAAGTTGGAGGCGATGTTGCTGGAGTTCCCGGAAGTCAATTACGCGCTGAGCCGTGTGGGTCGTCCTGAGATTGGGGGTGATCCAGAACCAGTCAACAACATTGAAATCTACATTGGCCTCAAGCCGGTGAATCAGTGGAGCAGCGCACCGGACCGCAAGACCCTGCAAAACCTGATGGCGTTAAAACTGGAGCAGCACCCAGGGCTGCTGCTGAACTTTTCGCAGCCCATCGCCACTCGTGTCGATGAGCTGCTCTCCGGGGTGCGGGCGCAGCTGGCGATTAAGCTGTTTGGGCCAGACCTGGCGGTGCTGGAAGAGAAAGGCAAGGCGATTGAGAAGGCGGTACAGAGTGTGGACGGCACTCAGGATGTGGCCATGGAGCAGATCGCCGGTGAGGCGCAGTTGATCGTCAGGCCTGACCGGGATCAGCTTTCTCGTTTTGGTCTGGCTGTGGGCGATGTGATGGCTGTGGTGAGTGATGGGCTCGGCGGCCGGGCGGCCGGGCAGATCATCAATGGCAATGAGCGCTATGATATTTACGTGCGTCTGGCCGAATCGTACCGCACCAATCCCGATGCCATTGCCGATCTGCGCCTGCAATCTCCCACCGGCGCCTGGGTGCGCCTGGGTGATGTGGCGCAGATCAACATAGAATCGGGTCCACCGCAGGTGCGTCGGGACGATGTGCAGCGCCGCGTGGTGATTCAGTCCAATGTGCAGGGGCGGGATATGGGCAACGTAGTGGCCGATATCCGCCTTGCCATTGAGCAGCAGGTAGAGCTGCCGACCGGCTATTCGGTCGATATCGGTGGTCAGTTTGAAAACCAGCAGCGGGCACAAAAACGGCTTAGCACGGTGGTGCCGATCTCCATTGCTTTGATCGCTCTGCTGCTCTATTTTGCCTTTAACTCCATGGGGCAGGCGATGTTGATTCTACTCAATGTGCCGCTGGCAGTTATTGGTGGTGTGTTTGCGCTCTATTTTTCTGGGCAGTATCTTTCGGTACCGAGTTCTATCGGCTTTATCACCCTGTTTGGTGTCGCTGTACTCAACGGCGTGGTGATGGTGGAGAGTATTAACCAGCGGGTTGCGGGGGGGCTCTCTGTTCCCGATGCGGTGTTCGACGGCGCAAGCTCGCGCCTGCGGCCAGTATTGATGACGGCGATCACCTCTGCGCTCGGTTTAATTCCGATGCTGCTATCCACCGGCGTTGGTGCCGAAATTCAAAAGCCGCTGGCGACAGTCATTGTTGGGGGGCTGTTAACGGCAACCTTTTTAACCCTGTTTGTCATCCCGGCATTGTATCGTTTCTTTTCAAAATCAGTAAATGAGGGTAAGTAATGAGTAAGTGTTTGACAGCAAATGTGCTGGGTGTCGTAGCTGGGCTTTTATTGGCACCTGTTGTTGCCTGGGGAGAGGTCGGGGAGAGCCCCAGGCTGCCCGCGCCGATATCGCAGTTTGATTTTGAACAAGCTTACAAGCTGGATTTACTGGCGAGCAGCGCGGGGGTGAGTAGCGGCGGGAGTTCACCGGGGCTTGCTTTGTCGCTCACAGAAGCGTCGCTGCCAGTTGAGGCTTCAGAAGGCCCCGACCTGGATGGGCTGAAAAAAGATACGGCCTATTTCCTGGCCTATCAGTTTTCCATCATCGGCGCACTGTGGATTGCACCTGAAAGCATCTCCGGCTGGTCAGATGAGACCAAGGATGACTTCAGCTTCCAGCAATATAAGGATAAGGTCAGTAAGATTGTCTGGGATAAAGATCAATTGTGGATTAATTACATTCTGCACCCCTACTGGGGTGGTGTCTACTACGTGCGTGCTCAGGAGCGCGGTTTTGGGCCGAAGGGTTCATTTCTCTATGCAGTTACCCTCTCATCATTATATGAGTTTGGAGCGGAGGCCTTTTTTGAGAACCCCTCGATTCAGGATCTGATTGTCACACCGGTCGCGGGCTATTTTGTCGGTAAATACTTTATGGATGTGCGTGCCGGCATTGAGAAAAAGCCGCTGAGTGAAAGGAGTGGCACCGACACATTTATAATGGTGATGACAGACCCGATGGGGGCAATGAACAGAACAGTTGAGGGCTGGTTTGGTAAAGAGAGCGAGGTAACGTTGCGCCCAATGATCGGCCCTCAATTTGAAACACAGATGGTTAGTGATACCCGGTTCGACAGGGCGACGCAAACCAACTACATTGGTACAACAACTTTCGGTATGAAGATGGCGCTACGCTGGTAATCTGTTTTTTCCTCGCGTCATAATCAAGGTGGAGTGGGCTATAGAGTAATGGGACATGAACACCACCATGAGGTAGAGACGATGGGTGATCGGCGGCTATTTGTCGCCATCACCATCAATATGTTGCTGACGCTGGCACAGATTATCGGCGGCATTGTCTCCGGCAGCCTGGCACTGATTGCCGATGCGCTGCATAACTTTAGTGATGCGGCGTCACTGTTGATCGCACTGGTTGCGCGCAAGATCGGCAGACAGCCCGCAGATCACTTTAAAACGTTTGGTTACAAGCGGGCAGAAGTGATTGCAGCACTCATCAACCTTGTTACGCTGGTGATAGTTGGCCTTTACCTGATCTATG
>DRLG01000204.1 GCA_011053135.1 Chromatiales bacterium | reverse complement strand
TTGTGGCGCTGCCATCGCTTGTCGCATAGTCAACGGTTACATCCGTACTGGCCGCTCTGGATAAGCTGACAACAAAATCAAGACTTGACGTACCTGTATCACCTTCCGTGATGATCGGGCTGGAAACGGTCAGTTCCGGCTTTGATGATGTGTTGCTGCCGCCACCTCCACTGCTACAGGCGACCAGAAAACTTGCCGAGACCAGAATCATCCATAGAGTACCACGAAATAAAATCTGCATGATTTTTCTCTAAAAATCCAGAAATTAAACTTCCTTGCGCAATAAAACGACAGAAGAAATAACTGGAGCAATCAGATTGTTATAAACAGTAGTAGCTGTACAGCCTGCTTCCTGATATCCAAATTCTCCAGTAACATCACATTCTCCCAATACCATATTCGAATGTTACCCGAGCGAGCGTGACAGATTGGGAACAGATTGCGAGAAACTGTATAACTTTTGAAAATCAATACACCTCTCTTTGCCAGTAAGCGACCCTGCCGCGGCTGAATCACTGCTGCATCATGACCGGAACCGATAACTTTTGGGGCCAGGTAAACAGCCCCCGTGGCAGGTCAGCCGGTGGCGCCCGGCTTTCAGGTAACGCATTGAGCTCATTAACCTCATCTTTATCTTTCTCCTTCATGTAATCGAGGATCTTGTTGATGATCACCGGACCTTCGATGCAGGCGATGACTTTAACGGCACCACCGCATTTACAGCAGGTCTCGATGTCAATGTTGAACACGCGTTTGAGGCGTTGCGCCCAGATCATGGATGCACGATGTTCGGCAGGTGTTGGTGGTTCATCCAATTCCCAGGCCTTCTTGCTGCCCTTACCCCGATTGCTGGTGTTACCAGAGCGCGGTGCTTTCGGTTCGGCGCACAAAATCGCCGGGAGCAATTTTGAACAGTCGAACGCCGGGTATTACTCGTCAACAATCTAAGAGAAGAGCTTACTCAGGGCGGTGACGTAGGTAACGACCAACATCCCCATCCAGGGTGACCATCCTGGACGCCAAATGGGGCATGATCCGCGTCCTTGCGTTACTGTGTTTCTTGAGTGTCTACGCCTGTTTCCAGGAACTTGAAGCCTCAGCCGTTAGCCTGTCAGTGCCAATCATTGCTTGTAAATGCTAGTCACTCCCACTCAATCGTAGCAGGTGGTTTGCTTGAGATGTCGTAAGTCACTCGCGAGATGCCCGAGACTTCGTTGATGATACGGCTTGAAACAATCTCCAGCAGCTCATACGGCAGGTGCGCCCAGCGCGCGGTCATGAAGTCGATGGTCTCTACCGCGCGCACGGCAACCACATACTCATAACGGCGCTGGTCACCCACCACCCCTACCGATTTGACCGGCAGGAAAACGGTAAATGCCTGACTCACCTTTTGATACATATCATTATTATGTAGTTCTTCAATGAAGATCGCATCAGCACGACGCAGTAGATCGGCATACTCTTTTTTCACTTCGCCCAGAATACGCACGCCCAGCCCCGGACCCGGGAATGGGTGGCGATAGACCATCTCGTGTGACAGCCCCAGCTCAACCCCAAGGCGACGCACTTCATCTTTAAAGAGTTCACGCAGTGGCTCGACCAGTTTCAGCTTCATCTCTTCTGGCAGCCCACCAACGTTATGGTGCGATTTAATCACATGCGCCTTGCCACTTTTGGCGCCGGCTGACTCGATCACATCCGGATAGATAGTGCCCTGTGCCAGCCACTTCACATTGGTCAGCTTTTCCGCCTCTTCCTCGAAAACTTCGACAAAGAGGTTACCGATGATTTTGCGTTTCTGCTCCGGATCTTCAACCCCTTCAAGGGCGGCCAGAAAACGGGCCTCGGCATCGACCCGAATCACCTTCACCCCCATGTGCTCGGCAAAGACGGCCATCACCTGGT
Source organism: Chromatiales bacterium (assembly GCA_011053135.1). Classification (GTDB taxonomy): domain Bacteria; phylum Pseudomonadota; class Gammaproteobacteria; order SZUA-140; family SZUA-140; genus SZUA-76. The sequence goes on along the minus strand of DRLG01000204.1, from coordinate 17,142 downwards.
CACCTTCATTCAGGCGTAACAGGCCGTTATCGACAAAAACACAGGTGAGATGGTCCCCAATCGCCTTGTGCAGTAGCGCCGCGACAACAGATGAATCGACCCCGCCCGACAGTCCTAATAAAACCTCATCAGTACCGACCTGTTCGCGTACCGTCTGAATGCTATCGACAATAATATTTTCCGCCGTCCACAACTGCTCGCAGCCACAGATAAAGTGGACGAAGCGATCAATGATCCGTTTACCCTGCTGAGTGTGGGTCACCTCAGGGTGAAACTGCAGGCCGTAAAAGCCGCGTGATTCATCGGCGATACCGGCGATGGGGGCACTGTCGGTACTCGCGATCAGTTTAAAACCCTCCGGCAGTTTATTCACACGATCACCGTGGCTCATCCAGACATCCAGCATGCCATAGCCTTCGACAGTGGTGTGATCTTCGATATCCAGTAGCAGTTGCGAATGGCCGCGAGCGCGCACCTGCGCATGGCCATATTCGTGGTGATCGGCACTCTCCACTTCGCCGCCCAGCTGTGCCGCCATGGTCTGCATGCCGTAGCAGATGCCGAGCACAGGCACTTCTATCTGGAATACGGCATCGGGTGCGCGCGGCGCCTCATCACCGCTGGTCACGGACTCTGGCCCACCGGAGAGGATGATCCCTTTGGGATTAAAATCACGCACCGCCTGGTCATCCATGTCCCATGCATGCAGTTCACAATAGACCCCCGCTTCTCGCACGCGGCGTGCAATCAGCTGGCTATATTGGGAACCAAAATCGAGAATCAGGATGCGGTCGGAGTGGATGTTATGGTCTGTCACAATTTAGTCAATTATTGAGTAGGTTGATAGGAAGGCAATGCTAATGCTGTTGCTCTGCCGGATGAACATATTAATCGATACGGTAGTTTGGCGCTTCTTTGGTGATGGTCACATCATGCACATGACTCTCTTTCATGCCAGCACCGGTCACCCGAACAAAGCGTGGCCTGGTGCGCATCTCTTCGATGTTGGCACAGCCGGTATACCCCATGCTGGCGCGTACCCCACCGAGAAGCTGATGAACAATCGCCACCATACTCCCTTTGTATGCGACGCGCCCTTCGATCCCTTCCGGCACCAGTTTTTCGACCTGGTTCTCTTCCTGAAAGTAGCGATCACTCGAACCGTGTGCGGCACTCATCGCACCGAGTGACCCCATACCGCGGTACGATTTATATGAACGCCCCTGAAAGAGTTCCACCTCACCCGGTGACTCTTCGGTACCGGCAAACATGCTACCGATCATAATCGCATGGGCACCGGCAACCAGTGCTTTGGCCAGATCGCCTGAAAAACGGATACCGCCATCGGCGATCAACGGCACACCCGTATCTTTAAGGGCATGGGCAACGTTGGCGATTGCGGTGACCTGTGGCACGCCAACACCGGTCACAATACGGGTGGTGCAGATCGAGCCCGGGCCAATACCCACTTTAACGCCATCGGCACCCGCTTCGGCCAGTGCTTTGGCCGCCTCACCGGTGCCGACGTTACCGCCGATCAACTGAACATCAGGGAAAGTCTTTTTTACCCAGCTCACACGGTCCAGCACTTTCTGTGAGTGGCCGTGTGCCGTATCGACAACCAGCACATCAACACCCGCCTTCACCAGCTCTTCGATACGACCGTCCGCTTCGGTGCCCACAGCCGCACCTACGCGTAGATGCCCAACGCTATCTTTACAGGCGTTCGGAAAATCTGTCGATTTCTGAATATCCTTAACCGTGATCAAACCGCGCAGATGAAAACTGTCGTTGATCACCAGCACTTTTTCGATGCGATGTTTGTGCAGCAGTGACAGGATCTCCTCCCGCTCGGCACCCTCTTTCACCGTGACCAGGCGCTCTTTTGGCGTCATGATGCTGGAGATGGGGTTATCGAGCCGGGTCTCAAAACGCAGATCGCGCCCGGTGACAATCCCGACCAGCGCCTCACCATCGACCACCGGTACGCCCGAGATTCGGTTGGCGCGGGTGATGCCCATCACTTCACGAATGGTGATGGTCGGCGGCACAGTGATCGGATCTTTGATCACACCGCTCTCATATTTCTTTACGGCCCGCACTTCATCGGCCTGCTGCTCGGCGGTCATGTTTTTATGGATGATGCCGATGCCACCCTCCTGCGCCAGTGCGATCGCGAGGCGCGCCTCAGTGACGGTATCCATCGCCGATGAAACCAGCGGGATGTTGAGTGTAATCTCGCGAGTCAGGCGGGTCCTAAGATCGACCTCTCTGGGCAGTACGGTAGAATGGTCCGGCAGCAGCAGAACATCATCGAAAGTGAACGCTTCCTGAGCAATTCGCATATAGTGACCCCTATCAAAAACTAGCCGGGTATTATAGAGAGTGCCGCCCCTGCGGTAAACCGGAAATATCCGTTTATTTAGCGGGATAAAACGATGGATTTTCTATTTTGTTCAAGATGTTATCATGAGATCCATGAGCGAATTCCGAGACTATTATAAGTCGCCAGAGCAGAAGCAGGCGACACCTGCGCAACCTCGGCGTGAGATTTTTAGTGTCTCGCGCCTCAATCGCGAGGTGCGCGGCCTGCTGGAAGGGAATTTTCCACTGGTGTGGGTGGAGGCAGAAATTTCGAATCTAGCGCGCCCCACCTCCGGCCACTGGTATTTCACCCTCAAGGACTCCTCTGCGCAGATCCGCTGCGCGATGTTTCGCGGTAAAAACGCCCGCCTCCGTTTCCAGCCTGAAAATGGTGATCAGGTGGTGGTGCGGGCGCAGCTGAGCCTTTACGAGGCGCGCGGCGACTATCAGATGATTGTCGAGCATATGGAAGAGGCTGGCGACGGCGCACTGCGGCGCGCATTTGAGCAGCTCAAACAGCGCCTTGAGCGGGAGGGGCTGTTTGATGAGGCGGACAAACAGCCGTTGCCGACGCTTCCCGAGCAGATCGGCATCATCACCTCCCCGACGGGAGCGGCGATACGTGACATTCTACAGATTCTGGAGCGACGCTTCCCGAGTATCCCGGTGGTGATCTACCCCGTTGCGGTGCAGGGTGAAGCCGCGGCGGCAGAGATCGTTAACGCCATTAAAACCGCGACTAAACGCAAAGAGTGCGATGTGTTGATTATTGCGCGCGGCGGCGGCTCACTCGAAGATCTGATCGCCTTTAATGATGAAAAGGTGGCGCGAGCGATTCACCAGTGCCGCATCCCGACCCTCTCTGCTGTGGGACATGAGATCGACTTTACCATTGCCGACTTTGTGGCTGACCTGCGCGCCCCTACCCCGTCGGGCGCGGCCGAGCTGGTCAGCCCAGATCGCACCGAGTGGCTGCAGCGCTTTGCGCAGTGGCAGGCACGGCTCCTCAGCACAACACAGCAACAGCTCAGCCAGCGGCAACAGCGCCTTGAGTGGCTCGAAAAGAGGCTACAACAGCAGCACCCCGGACAGCAGCTGCGGCAGCAGACACAGCGACTCGACGAACTGGAACAGCGCCTGCAGCGCAGCCTGAAGCAGCAGCTTCAACAGCAGCGCAACGAGCTGGCACATATTGCTACAAGGTTTCAGCAGCACAATCCACGACAGCGCATTCGGCTGCTGATGGCGACACAACAGCAACTCTCATCGCGCCTGCAAAGGGGGGTGCAGCAGCAGTTGCAGCAGCGTCAGCAGCAGCTCCAGGGAGTGAGCCGGGCACTGGATGCCGTTAGTCCACTGGCAACATTGGGGCGCGGTTTTTCGATCACACGGAGCCTTCAGAATGGTCACGTGTTACGCGACATAAAAGGGGTATCAATTGGTGACACCATCGAAACTGAACTGGCGCAAGGGCGACTCCAGTGCGAAGTCACGGAGCGTATCAATGAATAAGCGATCGCCATTCGCCACTGCGGTGCTGGCGTTTCTGCTCGCACTGTCACACGGCGTTGCAGTGGCACTCACACTGCCCAAAGAGTCAGCAGTTCCCGGCGGGGTGGTGATCATCGAACTGGCTGCTGATAGCGCAGGTGAGAGACCCCGCGCGCACTATAATAAAAAGCCCCTGCTGGTGGTCAACAAAGAGGGTCGCTGGCTTGCAGTGGTCGGCATTCCACTCACGGCAACGGTGGGCGAACATAAAATCGAGCAGCAGCATGCATCAGGAAAGATGATTACCCACCGCTTTAAAGTTAAAGATAAAGCCTATAAAACACAGCGTCTCACCGTAACCAATAAGCGCAAGGTAAACCCTTATGCTGAGGATATGGCGCGTATCATCGCCGAAAAAAAGCGCACTCAACAGACGCTCGCCCATTGGGATCCACGTAACGTTAATAAACTCGTTTTTACAGCACCGGTTGAAGGGCGGCAAAGCAGCTCGTTTGGACTGCGCAGGATTTTCAACGGCCAACCACGCAAGCCGCATAGCGGGATGGATATTGCAGCACCGACCGGCACCCCGGTGTTCACCCCCATCGCAGGCACTGTTACCAATACTGGCGACTATTTTTTTAACGGTAATTCTGTATTTATCGACCACGGCCAGGGGCTGGTGACGATGTATCTCCATCTCGATAGCATCCAGGTTAAAGAGGGTGATGAGCTCAAACAGGGTGACCTGCTAGGTACCGTTGGTGCGACTGGTCGCGTTACCGGCCCGCACCTTCACTGGGGAATCAGCCTCAATGATGCGCGCGTTGACCCTGCGCTGTTTTTAACAGAGCAGTAGGCTGGGAACGAGATGTTAGCTCCAGCTGCGTGGCGCCACGCAGCTCACATCAATCAGGCTATAATCAGAAAACAATGACCACAGGAGTTTTCCACATGCACCGCAGTAGCACAGATAAAAAACCATCCTCTCGCATTAGACTACTAATCAGCGCACTGGCCGCATCTGTTTTTCTGAGTGGCTGTGACGTAGAGGTTCCTGTTGAGGAGTCGATTGCAGGGGTTGATAAAGTGCTCGAGATACGGAAACAGGCAATCGATAATAAAGACCTGGCGCTCTATAAAACGATCCTGCTACCCGACTATTCCAGCAGTGGCGTGCCTTACGAAAGTGTCATTGATGATATCGAACGACTCTTCTCAACCGATGAGAAGATAGAATTTATCTACCAGAAGGCTCAACCATCCATCGCCATGAATAGTGCCCGTGTGACCCACATGATTGAGTACAAATTTATCCCCTCCGGAAAGTCAGCCAAAATTCGTGAAACCATTAACCTGAGACGCATTGAGGGTGACTGGTTCATCTCTGGCGGCATCACACTAGGACTAGGAATGTAAACCGGGTTCATAAGCCATCATCAACATTCCATCTCTGTTGCCGATAGAGCAGGAACAGGCAGACTGATAATTCAGCCCTGTAGAGTAGCAGCCTCTCAACAACCACCTAATGAAATTTCAGCCTGACTTAACAGCGATTTTATGAAACCCAGCATCAAAACCATCACTGTGCGAACCCTGGTCAATTTTCTGTTGACCATGGTGATCATCATGTTAGTAATCGCTGGGCTTAACTTTCGAGCGTTATCAAAACAGGCTCTCGAAGATCAGGCACTCTCTCATGCTGAGCTGGTAAGCGCCGGCCTCACCGCCCATATGAAAGCTGAAATGATGGACAAGCGAGGCTATTTTCTAGCGGAGATCCAACAACTTCAGCATGTTATCCGTCTCTCAGTTCTTCGCAGTGATGTGGTGAACCAGCAGTTTGGTAAAGGGCTGACGGCAGAACAGGATATTGAGAACATTGATGATACTGCCCGCCAGGCTCTTAATTCGAGGGTGCCGGTCTTTGATCTACATGAATTTTCATACACGCCAACGATCCGAGTTGTAGTGCCGTACATTGCCTCATCCAGCGGCTCACTCGACTGCATAGCCTGTCACAACGCCACCGAAGGGGCTGTGCTTGGTGCGGTAGACATCGTCATGGATGCATCAAAATACCGCAACCATTCTCTAATGGTTATCGCCGGCATGCTGGTGGTCTCCTTTATCTTTGTGATGATGATTCTGATCAACACAAAACGTACTATTCAACGCCATGTGCAGGGGCCACTCGACACCCTGGTCGATAAAGCGATGGATGCATATGAGAAAAAGAGACCTGTTAGCCCAGATCAGTTTGACACAGCGGAATTCAGTAACGTCGCCAATGAGATCAATCTGTTTAACTCAGAGATCATTGCACATCAAGATCTCCTCCAGAAAAAGAATGAAGAGCTCATCGCGCTAAACGATGAGATAGAGAAGACGCTACGCGAAACTGTTTTCACCATGGGTGTGATCGAAGAACAGCGCTCCAAGGAGACCAGTAACCACACCAGACGTGTCTCGCTTTATGGCCAACTAATCGCACGTAAAGCGGGACTCTCCGAGCGTGAAATCGACCTGATCGCTGCAGCCGCCCCGCTGCATGATGTCGGCAAGATTGGTATTCCTGATAGTATTCTGCTGAAGCCCGGCAGGCTCACCGATAAAGAGTATGAGGTGATGAAAAATCACACGCGGATCGGTTACACTATGCTAAACCACTCTGAACGCGACATCCTGAAAGCAGGTGCAATCATCGCCCTGCAGCACCATGAAAAGTGGGATGGTAGCGGCTACCCACAGGGACTAAAAGGTGAGGAAATCCACATCTATGGGCGCATTATTGCCCTTGCCGATGTTTTTGATGCATTAACCTACAGAAGGGTCTATAAGGAGGCATGGGAGCCGGTGCGAGTAGCTGAGTGGATATCGGAACAGCGAGGCAGGCACTTTGACCCCAGGCTGGTCGATCTATTCCTGGAGAGTCAGGATGAAATTGCTATCATCACTAACCAGTACCCGGCCGATCTACAGTAGATATCTAAAGATAAAAGAAGAGAAAGAAGATGCAAAATGACTGGCTAAGAGAGAACATGCTGACCATTTTATCGCTGGTCGGTGTGGCCGCAACGCTCTGTGTTGTCGGCATATTTGTGCTCTATTTCATGATCAGGAAAAAAACTAGAGAAAATAAAAAAGAGTCATAACGGACACCCCGCTCTCCTGTCTTACAACAGGGCATCGGTACTTAAGCGTGAGCATCAAACAACATTATCAGACATCGATCGCTCAACTGGGTTACCAGCAAGACCCGGAGCAGGAGAGGGCCATCGATCACTTTCAGCGCCTCTATACTGAACTCCTCGCCCTGCCCAGCAAGAGAGGAGTGCTCAACAGGCTACTGAACAGATCACAGCCAAGCTGCCGAGGACTCTATCTATGGGGAGGGCCGGGGCGTGGCAAGACCTATCTGATGGATCTCTTCTACCATCACCTGCCCACACAAAAAAAACAGCGCCTTCATTTTCATCAATTCATGCGAAACGTGCATGCAGAACTCGCCACAATCGGCCATCAGAAAGCGCCTCTGACGATCATCGGAAAGCGCGTTGCACAGCAGACTCAGGTGCTCTGCCTTGATGAGTTTTATGTTGCCGACATCGGTGATGCGATGCTACTTGCAGGACTGCTTAAGGCCCTTTTTGACAATAATGTGGTACTGATCACCACCTCAAATACAACACCAGATAATCTCTATCGTAACGGTTTGCAACGTGACCGTTTTCTGCCCGCGATAGCATTAATCAAGCGACATACTGAACTGATCAGCATGGAGCAGGGTGACGATTTTCGTCTTCAGCGGCCCCCTCAGAACAATCACAAACGCTACCAGTTATGCGATGAGGCTGCCGCATTTGAGTTGATGGCCGCGCAGTACTTACGGCTGACGGGGCAGGTGTTTGAAAAAAAATCGCTATCACTACAGATCAATGGTCGGCCAATCCCACTGCTCGCTGAAGCGCATGATATCGCCTGGTTTGAGTTCGACAGTCTCTGCATGACGGCACGCTCGAGCAGTGATTACCTCGAGATTGCCTCACGCTATCGATGCGTATTGATCACCCATATACCGTTGCTGGATGAGGCGTTAGATAACGCCGCAATACGCTTTATACACCTGATCGATGCGCTGTATGACGGCAAGGTTGAGTTGATCACAACAGCGGCCGCCCCCCCACAAAAACTCTACTGCGGCCTGCACCACTCCAGTAGCTTTAAACGCACCGCAAGCCGACTCTGTGAAATGGAGCATTACCACTATTCTGATAACTGAATGCTGAATGCTTTACCCCATTGCGGACACTAAGCTATGATGATTTATGGCTGAATTTCACTACACTGATCCACTGCCACTCGGCAGAGACGAAACCGCATATCGCCTGCTCTCTAATGAGTTTGTTTCAACGGGCGCCTTTGAAGGCCACCCGATACTGAAGATTGAGCAAGCGGCGCTCACCCTGCTCACCGAGACGGCAATAAGAGATATCTCACACCTCTATCGCAGTAGTCATCTGCAACAGCTGCGTAATATCCTGGATGACCGCAACGCCTCTGATAATGATCGCTTCGTGGCAATGGAGCTGCTGCGCAATGCCAATATCGCCGCAGGCATGGTGCTGCCCGGCTGCCAGGACACCGGCACTGCGATCATCATGGGCAAGAAAGGCCAACAGGTATGGACTGATGGCAACGACCGCGAGGCGATCTCTCGCGGCGTCTACCACGCCTATCGCAATAATAATTTACGTTTTTCACAGATGGCGCCACTCACCTTTTTCGATGAACAGAACAGCGCCACCAACCTCCCTGCTCAGATCGATATTGAAGCAGTCGAGGGGGGTAACTACAAGTTTCTCATGCTCACCAAAGGGGGGGGGTCAGCCAACAAGACCTTTCTGTTTCAGGAGACACGTGCGCTACTCAATCCCCAGAATTTCACCGCTTTTCTCAGCGAGAAACTGAAGATGCTGGGTACCTCGGCCTGCCCCCCGTACCACCTCGCTATCGTGGTCGGCGGCACCTCGGCGGAGGCCAATCTGAAGATGGTAAAACTCGCCTCCGCCCGCTACCTCGACACCCTGCCCAACCACGGCAATGAGTTTGGCCAGGCGTTTCGGGATACTGAACTGGAGGTTCAGGTTCTGAAATTAACCCAGCAGCTTGGTATCGGCGCACAGTTTGGCGGAAAATATTTTGCCCATGATGTGCGGGTGATACGTCTGCCGCGCCACGGCGCATCCTGCCCGGTCGGCATTGGGGTCTCATGCTCTGCAGACCGTAATATTCTGGGGCGCATTGACCGCGATGGGGTGTGGCTTGAACAGCTGGAAAAAGATCCCGCACGCTTTCTGCCCGAAGTAAAAACGGCATCGCTCTCCAGCGAGGTAGTACGCATCGATCTTAACCAGCCGATGGCAAAGATTCGCGAAACACTCTCCCGCTACCCGGTCAAAACTCGCCTGGCACTCAGCGGCCCGATCATCGTCGCTCGTGATATCGCTCACGCCAGACTTAAAGAGCGCCTTGATAACGGCGAAGGAATTCCCGACTACTTCAGGGATCACATCATCTACTACGCCGGCCCCGCTAAAACACCGCGTGGTTACCCCTCTGGTTCATTCGGCCCCACCACTGCGGGTCGCATGGACAGTTACGTAGAGGCTTTTCAGCAGCAGGGCGCGTCGCTGGTCATGCTGGCCAAGGGAAACCGCAGCCGCATGGTTACCGAGTCGTGTAAAAAACAGGGCGGTTTTTACCTTGGCTCAATCGGTGGCGCCGCTGCCCGCCTCGCAAGAGCCTCTATCCGTAAAGTTGAAGTGATCGACTATCCCGAACTTGGAATGGAGGCCGTACACCGCATTGAGGTCGAAAACTTCCCCGCCTTCATTATTATTGATGATAAAGGGCACGATTTTTTTGCTGAGCTAGGCATCTGACTGCGAAACAACTTAAGTGTGATCAAGCGTCGGCAGCGACTGCAACGTCAGTTCACGCCCCTCGTTTAACATATACTCCAGAAAGACCTGCGCGACCACAGAGAGCTGTTTCCCTTTGGGGTAACAGAGGTACCACTGATCCTCTACCGGGAAACCCTGCACATCCAGTACCACCAGTTCGCCCGACTGTAACTCATGCGTCAGGGCGTAGATCGATAACATTGAGATACCCAGTCCACCAATAACCGCCTGTTTTACCGCCTCATTACTACCAAGTTCCATACTCCCTTTGAAGCAAAAATCACGATTCTTGATCAGGCGGCCAATGGAACCATAAGTGCCGCACCCCGGCTCCCGCATGATGAAGTTCTCAGACTCCAGTGCCTTTACCGGAATATCACGCTCATTGGCAAGTGAGTGCGACGGCGGTGCAAGCACCACCAATGGATTCGCCAGAAAAGGAATGCGGTGGATATCTGAACCGGAAGGGGCCTGGCCAACGATATAAATATCGTCCAGATTCTGCTCAAGGCGCTCCAGGACGCGCCCGCGGTTGATCACCTCAAGTGCAACATTGATACCTGGATACTGTTTACAGAAAGAACCCAAAATCCTCGGCGCAAAATACTCGGCGGTGGTCACCCCTGAGATGCGCAGATTTCCCTGCTTAATCCCCTGAATATCCGAAACTGTCATCTGGAAATCGGCCAGGCTGTTAAATACCGACTTACATGTTTTAAGCAGCTCTTCACCCACCTCGGTCAGATAGATTTTTTTACCGATCTGGTTATAAAGCGGCATCCCAACAATGCTGGTAAGTTTTTTTACCTGCATAGAGAGCGTTGGCTGCGTCAGGTGAAGCTCATCCGCAGCCGCAGTGAAAGAGCCATTTCTTGCAATCGCTTCAAAGACTTGCAGCTGCCTGAAGGTTGCGTTTCTTATTCTAATCATCACTCACCTCAAACGCATTGTATTTAACCAATAGATAGTATAATTATTTTTGATTATCGTTTATACAAGAAATATATCATACTGTTTTGGTTGGTTTAATCCTCTCCCCCCCTCAAATAGGGATTAAATCATCTCTCTAGCGCGCATGGGAAGCTCCCCCTCCCTTTTTGCAACCCATGCGCGTATCTTTTTTTCTTTTGTTTTCATGAAGATACTAAAAACAGCCTGCTAGCTTACGTTAACTAGAGGATATCGCCAAGTACTCTTTCTAGTCTAACCCACAGCAAAGAGGCATAGCTATATATCTATAGATAGCATAAGTTAATTTTATTATCGCTTATACAATAAAGTGTGCATAATATCATCTGTGTCTGGTACCTCTTTACCCTCCTCTATGTACCAGACACCTTTATATGCGCATGGATCCGTCCCCCCTCCTTAATAACGGTCCATGCGTTTTTTTATGCCCTCAATATATGCCCCAATAAAAAAGGCGTATGTTTGACCATACACCTTCACTTTGCTGCTACTCGCCCCGCTTAGTAGCGCCCTGCCCACCTTTGTCGGTGAACAGCCATCAACCAGAATAGACTCCACAGCAGCAACAGCCCCAGCGGATGAATTGCTCCACCGCCCCCTCCACCGCCGGATGTAGCTGGGGGAGAAGCGCTATTGTGACTGCTTTGCGTTGCGACGACACTGCCTTCGCCAATTTGGGCCGGGTCTTTAATCACGCGATTCGCCTGCCCATCCATATCGTTTGCACCACCATCCTCTATTGTGAGCTGAATGCAGTAATCTCCTTCCGTCAGCCCGGCGCTATACTCTGAACTACCAGGTAAAGGGCAGAGCCCCGGCGAGCCTGGCGCTGAAGCCACCTGATTATTCGCATCCTGAAAAAAATCAGCCCAGCCGCTGACCGGGTGATATTTTCGGTAGACAGCCCCGGCGGGAATCGCTTCTGTTTGAGGGATAACCACTCTCACAGACTGGCCTGCATTGGGTAACGCTGCAATCACAAAATCAAAATAGCCGCCTGAGTTAGGTACGGTATCAGGTGCTATTACGGTGCCAGGGTTACCTTCACCGCCACCGTAAGCAGAAATTTCGCCAGCCGTCACATAGGCACCATCGGCACCTGCGGCAAAAGCGACATCGCCGAGGCGCAGGGTAAGCCCCGCATCGGTGCGCATAATATAAGTGGCGGTCTGCGTAGCAAAAAGCTGTAACTCACTCCCGGATAGTGTCGAAGCATCGAGATAGTCAGCGACACCGTCACCATCCGTATCGGTGAATGATTCAGTGCTATCAATAACACCGTCATTATCGCTATCGACCGCTCCGAGCACTGGCGCAGTTGAAACCACCTCTAACAGCAGTTCACTATCTGTTGCCAGATTCGGTGTGCCGTTATCCGTTACCGTCAGGCGCACTTTATAAAAGCCATCCGTCAGCAGGGCTGGATCGAAAACAAATGTCGCATCATTCGCATCTGGAATATCGATTAGTGCGCTGTTACTGGCACCCCAGTCGTAAGTGTGAGTGTCGCCAGGATTAGGATCAGAAACAGCCGCTGTAATCACAACAGTGCCATCACCAGTCACCACCAGACGTCTATCCAGCCCATTCTGCAGCGCAGCTAAAGAGACTTCCGCCGCTTCATTCTGCTCGATGGTGGTCACGGTGTGGCTGGTACGGACACCTTTCTGAGCATTAGTCGGCTCCCCCATCGTAAAAATGATTGTCTCACCAGAATCCCCCAGACCATCGTTTGAGATATTAACGGTCAGGCTTCCACTGGTGCCGCTCGCAATCACGATATTGCCATCGACCGCATCGTGATCGGCAGGGTTGCTCGCTGTGCCACTCACGGCATATGGGATCGTTACCGGATAGCTCAAAGCTGCACCGCTTAGTTCAACCCCAACCGTGATACTTCCACCCTCACCAACTTTCTGATCAACCCAGAAATTGGCGAACGGGGGTTGGGCTGCCGTATCATCATCGGTCAACGTGATCGTTTCACTTGAAGGCTGATCAACAATGTAGCCTGAACTTGGCGCAAGCGCTACGATGATTGTCTCATTCCCCTCTTCCAGCACATCCTGTATCGGCACAATGGTTACTGTTGCACTACTACTCCCGGTAGGAATATCGACTGAACCAGAAAGCACCAGATAATCACCTCCTGGCCATGCGCTCCCCCCTGCCGTGTAGAACACCCGTAATGGAGCTGTCGTCGCGCCAGTACGGGTGACTGTTAGCACGCCGGAGGTGGCGGCTTCGTTGATCACAGGATTCGTAGCAGTGATGGAGACAAGAGGAGTTGAACTGTTATCATTATCACGATTCACCATCGAGATATCGGCTGCATTCAGGCCATTATAGTTACTGTCACCACTTACTGCCGCAGTCGTGATAATGTTGTAATCGATATCGCCATCAACCGTATTGCCGTCATCAACACCGATGACAGTAACGGTTCTTGCACCCCAGCTCGTGGGAGTAAAAACCAGCTGAGCAGGGGTCACCACCCCTTCACTGGTATTATCACTGAGCAGACTGACGGTTACATTGCCATCGGGCTTGCTTGTCAGTCCTACCGTGAATGTAGCACTTCCTCCGGACTCAGTAGTCGCCTGTTTGAATAACGGCAGTACCGAGATCGCGGCGATGTCATCATCGATAATTGTCAGGGTGGCAACCGTTGGCAAGCCTAGCGCATAACCGCTGCCAGAGAGTAATGTGACGACCACTGTCTCACCAGCATCGGCTGAAGCATCATCGATAAACGGTACATCAACGGTAATATCTGCTGCTCCTGCAGGTATCACAACCGAGGTACCTGGCGATATATAATCAACACCCGCTGTTGCGGTGCCACCCACGCTATAATCAACCGTCAGCGGTGAAGTAATTTCACCTGAACGAACAAATATCAGCTGCCCCATCCCCCCTTCTTCGGCATCAACAGCAGAGACTGCTACTTCTACCGCAACATCATTATCTTCGTTGGTCACAGAGACATTCACAGGATCGATGCCAGCATAATCACTATCCGTAGAGACAACCGTCGCAAGGTCGATAATGTAAGGGATATTACCGTCGGAGACAGGATCATTGACCCCTGTTACAGTCACCGTCTGCGGCACGTTCCAGTTATTGATGTCAAAACTAAGTTGAGAGGGGGTAGCCGTCCCTTCTGCGCTGTTAAGGCTTGCGACATTAATCGTCAAGGTATCTGTCGGCACAGATAATGGCGCATCCAGTACAACGGTAAAGGTTGCACTCCCACCACTTTCTGTCGTAACCAGGCCAGAGGATGGCGACACAGTTACCCCGGGTACCTTTACATCACTGAGATAGAGAAAGACGGTCCCTTCATTGGACTCGCTTGCCACACTCTCAGTATAAATACCGGAGGCGTAGATATCGGCAAAACCGTCACCATTGACATCACCCACCGTACCTACCGCAGTGCCAAGATAATCACGACTTCCCCATACCAGGCGGTCACTATCTGAATAGGCAGGGGTCGTTTCAAGGCTGCCCGCCTGATCATTTAGGTAGACATAGATACTACCGGTCATCAATGGTGAATTACTGCCTGTGCCACCAACAACCACATCCGGATAACCATCACCATTAAAATCTCCGGCGGAACTTATGGACTCATTCCCGAGATTAGCATCGTTGACGGGGCCGATGACCATCCAGTCGCTTTCTGTGACCGCCCGTACGATGCCATCACCATTTGCAGCCGTTACCAGGCCGCCAGGAAATGACCCTTTGAAAAGAAAAACAGCTCCTTCACGTGACGAGCTGGTCGCACTGTTAAAGCGCCCGGCGCCTACTAGCAGGTCATCGGTACCATCACCATCAATATCCCCCGCATTGGCTACTGAGGAACCAAAATCAGCGATGGCACGATCACTTTCAGCCACCCAGTCCGCATCCGCTGTATGGGCAATTTTATCAGCATCAGCATCGTTAAAACCGGCTGCTGAACCGTAGAAAACATAGACACGACCTTCATAGAGAGAACCATTAGTAAAACGTGCGGCCCCCATTGCTAGATCCGGGTAGGGGTCACCATTTACATTCAGCGAGGTCATCGAACCAGGCGACCAGCCAAGGCGAGTATCATTACTATCGGTCTCAAAGGCCCAGTCCCAGGTATTATCTGAGAGATTGACCCAGCCGTCACTGTCACTATCCAGCCAGCCGTCAGCACGATTCGCAGCAGGCCAGAGCGTACGATCTGTACCGTAGGTAACGGTCCACTCAGACGCATAGTTCTTAAATAAGAAAGTGCGCCCTTCGTTACTCGACCCTGCATCATAGTTTGGTGCAGAGATAACGAGATCAGTGTCGCCATCATTATCGAAATCATCAGCTACCACGGCCCAGCTAAAGAAAGCGATTGTCTGCTGATCATTGTAAAAAAACAGGGCCGCATCTGCCGCTTCAGTCAGCCCATCGCCATTCCCATCAGGCAGTCCGCTAGCAGAACCGTAGTAGATATGGAGTCGTCCACGGTTTCCATTATAGGCGCGTTCTCCTACGGCGATATCATCACAGCTATCACCATTAACATCACCCAGGTTTACCACGGAGACACCGAAGCGTGACCCTACAGTATAGATTCGCTGATCACTTTCGGTTGAAAAGCCATTGGCATTCCCGAAATAGATACTGATATCACCTCGACCAATATAGTTACTCCCGACCACGAGATCAGCGGTGCCATCACAGTTGATATCTGCCGTGGTGACAGCTGTACCATGCATCCCATCGACCACGTCTGGGTCCAGCGCTACAATATTGCGGCTACTGTCGAGGTTCGTAACCGACACGTCATCAGGGTCAATAGCGCTATAGTTTGCGTCGCTCGAGACCAGCGTTGTCTGAATAGTGTAGTTCTGGGCATCATCAGCAAGTCGATCATCCACCCCTGTCACAGTGACTGTCACGCCGCCAGATGGCGGAGGCGTACCGCCCGTAAATGTGATCGAGGCAGGTGAAACCGTCCCCTCTGTGAGATCACTGCTGGTAAAATTAATAGTGACATTTTCCGTAGGCGTTGCGCCCAGTTTGACATTAAATTTAGCGCTACCACCAGCCTCCGTGGTTTTCAGGCCGGAAGTTGGAGATACCAGAACGAAGTAACCGTCATTATCGATATTGGTCATCGCAATGTCAGGCGGGTTTACCCCGTTATAGTTGCTGTCTGCCGATGAAAAAGTAGAGGTGACAATATTGTAGGC
This sequence comes from Chromatiales bacterium, assembly GCA_011053135.1. Taxonomy (GTDB): domain Bacteria; phylum Pseudomonadota; class Gammaproteobacteria; order SZUA-140; family SZUA-140; genus SZUA-76. The sequence goes on along the minus strand of DRLG01000204.1, from coordinate 1,124 downwards.
GACATTACCGTCAGGCTCGAAGTCATTCCTTCCAACCACATCGACTGAAACACCGCTATCCCAATTGCTTGGGGAGATGGTTACTGAAGTGGGGCCAAACAGATTACCTAAAACAATCCCCTCGCTAGAATCATCTGTCTCCAGAGTAATCGTGACCGGTGCGGTTGGCATACTCGTCAGACGTAACGAGAGCGGTGTAAAGCCACCCGCTTCACTGGTTGTAAAACCGTAGAATGCGACAACATCGAGCCCCACCACTTCATCGTCAATATTGGTTGCCGTCACATCTGCAGGATCATAAGCGGCATAGAAAGTGTCCGCACTCGAAGTGACACTGATAACAATACTATAAGCGGTTGCCGGATCGACAATATTATCGTCAACACCGGTCACCGTTAACAGTTGAGGAGTGCTCCAGTTCTGAGGAGTAAACGTAATGGTTGAAAGGTCGATTGTCGCCTCGGTGGTATCACTGGAAACCAGACCAATCGTCACATCGGCCGTTGGCGCTGTATCCAGGCGTACAGAAAAGGTAAATGAAACACCCGCCTCTGAGGTACTAACACCACTCGTGGGGGTCACGGTTATACCAGCAATATCATCATCGAGATTGACCATCGAAATTGCCGGGAACACCTTACCATCATAATTTATATCGCTACTGAGTGCCGCTGCGATGATCACCTGATAAGAGATATCACCATCACTTAGGTCATCATTTACCCCTGTGATGGTAACAGTCTGCGCTGTACTCCAGTTGGCTGGTGTAAACAGAAGAGCCGATGTAGAGAGTAGACCTTCTGTAAGATCGCTACTGAGCAGCGGAATGGTGACATCAGCTGTCGGCGCACTGCCAAGTGAGACAGTAAAGCTGGCCGAACCATTTGGTTCCGCAGTTGGGCCACTGACGGAAGAGATATTGACCACGCCACTGCCTGTGGTGTTGACATGTTCATAAGTCATCGAAATATTGGCGACCACAGGCGCGACATCAAGGTTTGAGAGTAGTGTCACTCGGTACTGCACCCATTGATCATCGACCGCATCCCTTTGCCACGGAGAAAAAGCGGTACAGCTAATGGCGCCACTACCACTACAGCCGCCACCATGAGTATTAGCAGAGT
>DRLG01000203.1 GCA_011053135.1 Chromatiales bacterium | reverse complement strand
TGGTGAGACATAAACGGCCTTTATTTTTAAGGTTATCATCTACAGTGAATTATAAATTGAGCGCTTTGCAAGAGACAATTACGAGTAAAAGTGGCTGATATTTCTTTCGCACCTGAAACCTGCTAATGGGCTCAAATTCTAGAAATTATTTCTGGCTTTGCCAAGTGAATGGAGCGAACCCGCTACCCATGACACACCCTTATTCACGCAGCACAGCCATCGCTGCGTTGATCATCTGCAGACGCGCGGTATCGCCACCACGATCGGGGTGATGCTCCATCGCCAGGCGACGATAATGGTGTCTGATTTCGGTTGCGCCAACAGGGTCACTCAACCCCAGTACCGCCAGCGCCTGATGTCGCCGCGCTGAACCATCTAGTCGTGCCCAGAATTTATCGAGCATATGCGCTAACGCTTGTGGGGTCGTCTGCTCCAGCTGGGTATCATCGAGATAGTAGTCACGCAGCGCATCAACTTCACCCAACTGATTTTTATCTACCAGCAGAGCGTCATATGGGTGGATAATTATCAGTAAGGGGCTAATTTCAAGCAGACCGCGCTGCTGTACCCATAGCTTTTCACGCAGACGATAGAGCGCATTAAAAAGGCGGAAGTGGGAACAGAAAAGTGCGAAGGTGTCATGAAGCGTTGAGATATTGAAGCGGCTATCACCCCTTTTACTGAGTAGAGCAAAAAGATCATATTCACTTAGCCCGGCGGGGTTTTCGCGCAAGAGAATCCACAACTGCTCATCAAACTCATCCGCAGCGCCACCTTTAGTCGATGAGGGCATATCATCCCTGCCATGCCCGACCATCAGAACAGACTCTATTGACCGCCGCTATTTAACGCTTAACAGTTCAACATCAAACATTAACATTGTATTTGGGCCGATATTGCCACCCGCACCACGAGAACCGTAGGCCAGCTCTGAAGGGATAAATAGCTGCCACTTTGCCCCCTCTTTCATGAGCTGTAGCGCCTCCGTCCACCCCTTTATCACACCATTAACAGGAAACGTAGCCGGCTCGCCACGCTTAAATGAACTATCAAACTCAGCACCATTAATCAACGTGCCGCGATAGTGAACTGTGACAGTATCCGTTGCAGTTGGCTGCTTACCTGTGCCGGCAGTTATCACTTTATACTGCAACCCACTTGGCAGCTCAACAACCCCCTCTTTGCCTTTATTCTCGGCGAGGAACTTTTCGCCCTCTTCTTTGTTCATCTTCCCTGCCAGCTCTTTTTTAGCCGCTTCGCGCTTCTGAAAATCTGCAAACAGCGCCTGCATTTCGGGAACCGTCAATTTAGATGGATTGCCAGAGAAGACATCATCGATCGCCATTGCAATGGCATCGGCTTCAATCTCCATGCCGTTACGTTTTAAGTCCTGCCCAATCTGCACACCGACTGCATAACTGAATTTCTGTTTTTCACTCTCCAGACCACCCGCTGCATGTGCCACCGAGATCGATGACGCCATGACTAATGATGTAACAAGCACTTTAGATTTCATATCTTTCCTCATAGATTTATGTGTTGCTTTCTACACTCAGACACTGCCTCACAGATAAAAAAAAGGGATAGGTTTTACCTACCCCTCGTTCAACGTGCACTCCGTGCTGAGTTTCCATTTCCGTTATACTATTAACTCTTCCATGGGAAGCCTTAGTAAGCACAGTTATACTCCTCCCATCTACGGCCGTCAAATCCAGCAAAACCGCCATTCTCAGGCACATTTATAGACCCGCTGGTAACAGAAGAAGTTCATTTAATCGAATATTATTTGATAGCCAAATGGCAGCCTCATTTGTAGACTGCATAAAGACGGGCTGATACAAACAGCTTTAGCAATACCAACCAGGGGGCCATTATGAACAAGCAGACGATTGCTGGAACAGTTTGCAAAACATCATTACTCTCACTCTGCGCACTCGTTAGCACAACTGTAGCGGCCAATAAGCCGCCCACTGTTGATGAGATTATTAACCAGTGCTATTACAAATATGCCGGTGATGATCAGCGCTCACAGATGCAGATCACCCTCAAGGCGGCCGGGGGAAAAGAGCAGGTAAGCGAATACACCCGTCTATGGAAATATTATGGTGGCAAAGAGGGGGTTGTAGACAAGGTGCTGCTCTTCACTGAGACACCACTCAAAGAGAAAGGGCTCGCCTTTATGCGCTGGGGACACACAGGAGCCAGTGGAAAATCAACAGAGCAGTGGATCTACCTGCCGGATCTGAGAAAGGTGCGCCGCATCACCCCGCGCGATCCGGAGACCAAAGAGTGGATCATCAAAGATGAAGATCTGCGACTGCGCGAACCTCACGAGGATACACACACCTTCGCCGGTGAAAAAACCATCAAAGGGCACTCCTATTACCTGGTCGATTTTAAGCCAGCAGAAGACCCCGTCTACAGCAAGCGCACTTTCTGGTTCACCAAAAGCAGTAACCCTGACGACTGCTCACTATACAAAGTTGACTTTTATGATAAACGCAATGATAAAACCAAGCAGCAGTTTATTAAGTGGCGACGCGATGGCAAGGCGTGGATCTGGGACAGCGTCGTGATCGAAGATACAAACAGTGACGCCTTCATTCACTACGACATGAAAAAGGTAGAGGTCAATGTCGGACTGGATGATGCGCTATTCACACAGCGCTCAATGAAAAAAGGGTATAACAGGTAACCACCCGCTCTGTCGGCCTTTATCGTCACACTAACGGATAAGGGTGGGTACCATCACACCCTTTCTGACGCACGCGGCAGGCGGACTTTAACGACTGGCGTAGTGACCGCCCTGCATTTGAAAAGGCGCGACTCAGCCCTTCATAAAGCACGCGGTTATATCGCCTGCCGGTCGCCGACTCAGTAAACTCAAGATACTGGTCAAGCTCCGCATCGCTCAACCCCTGATAGGTAAAGAGATACATCATCACCACCACCTGCTCCAGCTCGTCCCACATGGGGGCCATTGCACGCTCCATGTTGTCACGCGTAGCACCATAGCTAACAGGCTGCGTCGTACCTCTTTCCGCCACCATCGCCATGCCAAAAAAGGTCTGGATATTGATCATCAGATCCCTGGTGCGCTCTTTGGATAACACAGCCTCACCAAGACGATGAACACGCTCAACCCGACCGGGGCGCGCGCGCTCCGCCTGAGAGACATTAAACATCTTCGACATCATCTCTGGCTGCGAAGCATTCATCTCCATCGCCACAACCTTCTTGCCCAGAGGCGACTCCAGCCACACCATTACCTGCCTGATCTCATCAAAAGAGATCTGCTCCACAAGATACGCCTGCAGATCTTGGCTTAGCGACTTTGTGTCGAGCGATCCAATCAGTTTATCCTGAATCACCACATCCATCGGAGCACCCTGACGCGCCGAGTCGCGGATGCCCATTTTGACCTGCTCCGGGATCATCTCAATCTGCGCGGCCATGCCCGACTGCTGCATCAACGATGCCACTAGCGAAGCCTTGCTCCACTCCGCACCCACACCCGTTGCACTGAATGTGACGAGCACTAATGTCACCAGTAATTTGCTCAGCTTACGCATCGTTAATCCTCCTTGTCCTGCAGAAAGCGACAGCCGGTTCGCGACGAGGTAAAAACCACCCTTACCTTTATATGGCGGACAGTTCGGGGCTTTTCTATAGTTAAAAGCGGAGCAAGTGGGCGCTGCAACGCACCTGTTTGACCATGCAAAACAGGTGCGCAGCTAACTTAATGTTAATCAAGTGATTTAATCAAAAATAGAACAGCGCTCGCATTGCGAAGGGGGCGAACGCTCGAGCAGCGGCCTTACCGCTCCAGCTGCGACACATCCCTCACCGCCCCTTTCGAGGCGCTGGTCGCCATCGCGGCGTAGGCGCGCAGCGCTGCACTCACGTGGCGTTCACGAGCGACCGGTTTCCATGCAGCTGCCCCTTTCGCTTCCATCGCAACTCGACGAGAGGCAAGCTCATCATCAGAGATCGCAACATTGATGGTGCGATTCGGGATATCGATCTCTATCATATCGCCCTCTTCTACCAGCCCGATTGCCCCCCCTTCGGCCGCCTCGGGTGAGGCGTGACCGATCGATAGCCCTGAGGTGCCGCCGGAGAAGCGGCCGTCGGTGATCAACGCACACGCCTTGCCGAGCCCTTTCGACTTTAAATAGCTGGTGGGATAGAGCATCTCCTGCATCCCCGGCCCGCCACGCGGCCCTTCGTAGCGGATCAACACCACATCACCCGCTTTAATCTCATCACCGAGGATCGCGGCCACCGCATCATCCTGGCTCTCAAAGATACGCGCCTTGCCATTAAAGGTGAGGTTGTCATCATCAACACCGGCCGTTTTTACCACACAGCCATCGGTTGCGATGTTGCCGTAAAGTA
>DRLG01000202.1 GCA_011053135.1 Chromatiales bacterium | reverse complement strand
CCAGAAGTTTGCGCTAGATCAACATTCGATTGTGAGTATCGCGGATAGAGATGGCGTTATTACCTATGCCAACGATAAGTTGTGTGATGTTAGCCAGTATGGTCGCGATGAGCTGATAGGTAAAAACCATCGAGTGATGAACTCGGGTTACCATTCTGATGAGTTTTTCGAAGAGCTCTGGGTGACCATTAAGGCTGGCAATGTCTGGAATGGCGAGATACGAAGCCGAAAGAAGGGTGGCGATTACTTCTGGGTAGATTCAACCATCGTGCCATTTGTCGATTCGACAGGTGAGCCGTATCAATACGTGGCGATCAGAACTGATGTGACAGAACATAAGCGGCTGGAGCGCGCACTCTTTAAGGAGAAAGAGCGGGCGCAAATTACGCTGGAATCGATTGGTGATGGTGTGATTACCACCAACGCACGCGGCCTGGTGGACTACATGAACCCTCGCGCAGAAATGTTGGCGGGAGTAGAGCTTGAAGAGTGTAAAGGTAAGCAGCTGGGAGATGTTGTCGATGTCTATGATGAGACAACACATCATAAGTTTGGTGGCCCAATTGAAGCGTGCCTGAAAAAAGGGCATCGGGTCGCGCTGCCGGGTCAGGTGATCGTTAACCAGTTCACAGGAAAAGAGTTTGCCATTGAAGTTATGGCCAGTCCTATCCTTGACAGAGAAGATGATGTGGTCGGGGTGGTGGTTGTCTTTCATGATGTGACAGAACTGCGCGGGCTTGCGAACAAGATCTCCTATCAGGCGACACATGATGCATTGACTGGCTTGATCAATCGCCGAGAATTTGAACGTCGTCTGGCGCTATTGCTGGAGAGCGCGCGCCAGGAAAATAAGCAGCATGCACTCTGTTATATGGATCTGGATCAGTTCAAGATTGTAAACGATACCTGCGGCCATGTGGCGGGTGATGAGCTGTTACGCCAGTTGACAACGCTATTACAGGTACAGGTGAGGGAGCGCGATACGTTGGCGAGGCTGGGTGGTGATGAATTTGGGGTGTTACTTGGCGACTGTCGACTGCAGAAAGCTGAGGAGATTGCCGAAGAGTTTTGTCAGACAGTTAGAGAGTTTCGTTTTGTGTGGCAGGAGAAAAGCTTTGAGATTGGTGCCAGTATCGGTCTTGTCTCGATCGGTTCGGATAGTGGTAGCACAACTGATCTGCTGAGTGCAGCCGATGCCGCCTGTTATGTGGCCAAAGATAAAGGGCGCAACAGAGTTTATATTTATCAGCCAGATGATAAAGAGCTGGTTACTCGTCATGGTGAGATGCAGTGGGTCTCTCGAATTAACCGGGCGTTAGAAGAGAATCGCTTTCATCTCTACTACCAGCCGATTGTGCCACTACAGGATATAAAGGAGAGCATGCATGTCGAGATACTGCTTCGCATGCGAGATGATACAGGCCGACTGGTCTTCCCGATGGCTTTTATTCCTGCGGCAGAACGTTTTGATCTGATGCCGGCGATTGACCGCTGGGTGATTCGCAATGTCTTCTCTTTTTGTGAAGCGAGTGGTCGTGATGATATTGTCTATGCAATTAATCTGTCGGGCGCCTCGTTAAGCGGTGAAGGGCTGATGGAGTATCTGCGCGAGCAGTTTTCCATTTATGATGTTCGGCCAGAAAGCCTCTCTTTTGAGATTACCGAAACCGCTGCCATTTCCAATCTGAGTGAGGCGATCCATTTTATCTCTGAGCTTAAGATGCTTGGCTGCCGTTTTTCACTGGATGATTTTGGGAGCGGGCTTTCATCCTTCGCCTATCTTAAAAATCTGCCCGTTGATTACCTTAAAATTGATGGCGGGTTTATTCGTGGAATTGTTGATAATCCTGTCGATTGTGCGATGGTTGAATCGATCAATCATATTGGTCATGTGATGGAAATCAAAACGATTGCTGAGTTTGTTGAGAATGATGAGATCTACCGCTGCATTAAGGCGCTGGGTATTGATTATGCACAGGGGTATAATATCGCCAAGCCAGAGCCGTTGAGTGGTCTGCTTAAGCGTTCTCCGGGCAAGTCGTGACGGTTTGATGGCTGCCCAGGGCTGAAAGCTGAGCAGGCTATTTCAACGCAACCTTTAATAATAACGAACGGACTATCTGATGCGTATCCTCCATACTATGATCCGAGTGGCCGACCTTGAGTCATCAATTAATTTTTATGTCGAGGTGCTCGGCATGCGCCTGCTACGGCGCAATGATTACCCCACAGGACGCTTTACACTCGCATTCGTTGGTTATGATGATGAAGCTGCGGGGGCTGTTATAGAACTAACCCATAACTGGGATGTGAATGAATATGAGCTGGGCAATGGCTTTGGCCATATCGCATTAGAGGTGGATGACGCCTGCCTGGCCTGTGAAGAGATTCGAGCACGTGGCGGAAAAGTCGTGCGAGATGCGGGGCCAATGAAGGGTGGTACAACCGTAATTGCTTTTGTTGAAGATCCCGATGGGTACAAAATTGAACTGATCCAGAAGAAAAATAGTTAAGTGATGAAGGGAAATAAGTGATGAGAATAGCAAGTTGTATGATAGTGGGTGGGTGCGCCCTGCTGACCGCCTGCTCCGATTTTCAGCCGGCAAAAACAGGCTCGGTGGGTGGTTATGAATTACAGGTGAAGACCGACCCGGCACCGCTGATGGTGGGTCAGAATGCGGCGGTCTCACTCTCCATTCGTGACGGTATCAACCAGCCAGT
>DRLG01000201.1 GCA_011053135.1 Chromatiales bacterium | reverse complement strand
TCCCTGTTGGTGATATCGATGGTAATACCCGATGGGATGAGGCGCTAAAAAATATCGATTGCGTAGTTCACCTGGCGGCACGTGTGCATGTGATGAATGAGAGCGCCTCCAATCCACTGGAAGCATTTCGGCGTGTTAACTGTGACGGTAGCGGAAAACTTGCACGTGATGCTGCCACTGCCGGGGTGAAAAGGCTAATCTACCTTAGCACCATCAAGGTCAACGGTGAGCTGACCGGTGGTGAGCCTTTTACTGAGCAGGTGAACAGCGCGCCCTCCGACCCTTATGGAGTTTCAAAGTGGGAGGCGGAAAACCTCTTGCGGCAGATCTCATCGGAAACAGGAATGGAGGTGGTGATCATCCGCCCTCCACTCGTCTATGGGCCGGGTGTCAAGGGTAATTTCCTGACGCTGCTCAACGCTGTCTCAAAGGGCGTTCCACTTCCATTTGCACTGGTTAACAACAGACGAAGTCTGGTGGCGCTCGCTAACCTGGTGGATATGATCAGGGAGTGTGTTACAAACCCGATGGCGGCCAATGAGACCTTTCTGGTCTCCGATGGTGAGGATCTTTCGACCGCTGAGCTGATCAGAAATATCGCCGAGGCGATGGGGAAATCTCCGCGTCTACTCCCCTTGCCGCCGCAGTGGTTAATTGCAGGCGCCTCTATTGCTGGAAAAAAAGCCCTTGCTAGCAGGCTGCTGGGATCATTGCAGGTCGACTCTGGGAAAGCAGGTCGTGTGCTTGGATGGCAGCCGCCACAGAGAGTGGCGCAAGGGATAGCACGAGTTGTCGACTGGTACGAGAAACGAGGTTAGTAAGAGCCTCTGTTGCCGCACTCCTGACAATTGAAGGAAATTTGTGAAATGGGCGGGGGAGATGAGTATAATTCGCTAATGATTAGCGTGTTATTTATTGTTTCATTCCTGTTGTCCATGTCGCTGACTCGTCAATTTATAAACCCCTCTTCCTGGCTGCGAGTAATGGATCACCCCAATGAGCGTTCGCTGCACTCCGTACCGACCCCTAGAACAGGTGGGCTGGCGATTATGATCACCTTTTTTGTCGCTTCAGTAGCCGCAGTATTGCTGCTGGATCTGATCATTAGCCCGATCTTACTGTTGTGCGCATTAGCGGTAATGGCGATCTCATTTCTCGATGACTGTTACTCCGTGAGTGCCGCGATTCGGTTTGGTGTTCACCTTGCTGTGGCAGTGGTATTGGTGACGAACGGTTTTCAGCTGACGGCATTAGAACTTCCCGGCGTATCATGGCCATGGCACAACGCCATTGCGCTGCTGGTCTCTTCTCTGTTTATTGTCTGGATGATCAACCTCTATAACTTTATGGACGGGATGGATGGTTTTGCCGCTGGCATGGCGATAGCGGGTTTTTCCTGTTTTGCGCTGCTCGGCTGGCAGGCGCAGCACCAATCATTTATCATTGCTAATCTTATTGTAGTGAGTGCTGTGCTGGGGTTTCTACTGTTCAACTTTCCGCCCGCCCGGGTATTTATGGGAGACGCGGGTTCGTCAACGCTGGGTTTTCTGGTGGCCGCTTTCACATTGTGGGCAACTGTTGATAATATCTTTCCATTCTGGGTTGCGCTGCTGATTTTTTCCCCTTTTATCGTGGACGCTTCGGTGACGCTGATTCGACGCCTGTTCGCGGGAGAGCGGATATGGGAAGCGCACAAGAGCCACAGTTATCAACGGCTGGTTGAGGCTGGCTGGGGGCACCGTAAAACGGTGCTGTATGCCTATCTCTTGATGGTGTTATGCGCCGCCTCGGCGTGGTGGGCGATGCAGGCTACAATTTTTTTCCAGTTGGCCATTGTGGCTGGCTGGGTTGGCATCTACACCCTGATTATTATAAAAACTGGAGAACTGGCTCGTTGTCATGAACACCAGAATTAGCATGAGTGTTTTTAAACATGGGCAGTGAGCCGTTGATAAAACACCAGAGTAGGCGATTCGCAGTCATCAGCCACGACCTGTTGATGGTGATGGTCGCGTGGAGCCTGGCATTTCTTACCCGTTATAACTTTACTATGGTCGAGTCGGCGTGGGCGCTGGTGTGGCAGACGCTGTTTGTTGTGGTCGCAGCCCAGGGGATTGTTTTTGCGCTGATGGGTCTGTACAGAGGCCTGTGGCGTTTTGCCAGCTTGCCCGATATGTGGAACATTGCACGCGCAGCAGCGATCGGTATTTTAGCTATCTCACTGGCACTGTTTATGTTTAATCGCATGGAAGGAATCCCGCGTACAGTGCTGCTATTTTACCCTGTCTACCTGATATTTCTGCTGGCTATACCGCGTATTGTCTACCGTATGTGGAAAGAGCATGGCCTGAACCTGAAAAATGTTGTTGGGAAAAAGCATGTGCTGATTATCGGTGCTGGGCGCTCGGGAGAAATGTTAGTACGAGACCTGTTACGCGAAGGGGTCTATCAGGTTGTTGGTTTTCTGGACGATAGCCCGAACCTGAAAGGGGCCAGGGTGAGAGGTATCCCTGTGTTGGCAACGGTAGCAGCGGTTGAGGAGGTGATCGCCAAATACCCGGTTGATGTCATTATGATTGCGATCCCTTCAGCTAACAGCCAGCAGATGCGGCGTCTGGTTGAGCTGTGTGAGCGGGCGGGGGTCCCCTTCAGAACGTTGCCTCGTATTCAGGATCTCGTTTCGGGGCGCTCAACATTAACTGAACTACGAGAAGTGGCGATTGATGATCTCCTGGGGCGCGACCCTGTGCAACTTGACTGGGAAGGGATCAATCAGGGGATAGCCGGTAAAACGGTCTTAATTAGTGGTGGCGGTGGCTCAATTGGTTCTGAGCTCTGCCGTCAGGTAGCGAAACTGGGCCCCGCTAGATTAATCCTGTTTGAGAAATCAGAGTTTAATCTATATACCATCGGCAACGAGCTTAAAAACGAGTACCCAGGGCTGCTGTTTCATTCTCTGCTCGGCGATGTTTGTGATGCGGCAGCGGTTTCGCACGCCATGAAAAAATATCAGCCAGAGATTATTTTTCACGCCGCTGCCTATAAACATGTGCCGATGCTTGAGCAGCAGGTGCGAGAGGCGATCCGGAACAATGTCCTCGGCACACGCCTGATGGCCCAGACGGCTGCAAAATATCGTTGCCAGACATTTGTGATGATCTCAACCGATAAGGCGGTTAACCCTGCAAACGTAATGGGCGCGAGCAAACGCGCCTCAGAGATCTATTGCCAGGCACTCAATACGCAGGTCGATACACAATATATAACAGTGCGTTTCGGTAATGTTCTGGGTTCAGCCGGTAGTGTGGTGCCGCTGTTTAAAACGCAAATTGCCAGTGGTGGCCCGGTAACTGTTACACACCCTGATATTACGCGTTTTTTTATGACGATTCCTGAAGCTAGCCAGCTTATATTGCAAGCGGCGACAATGGGTAGTGGTGGTGAGATATTTGTACTCGATATGGGAGAGCCGCTCAAGATTAGTTATCTGGCGGAGCAGATGATTCGACTATCTGGAAAGATGCCGGGCGAAGATATCGAGATTAAATACACAGGGCTGCGCCCCGGTGAGAAACTTTATGAAGAGCTATTTTATCAGCAGGAAGATCTGATAAAGACAGGGCATAATAAAATACTACTGGCTCGTTCAACGAAGTCTGAATGGGGTGTCGTTGAGAAAAATATGGCTATGCTACAGCAGGCGTGTGACACCTTTGATGAAGAGCAGGTACAGACTATTTTACATCACCTGGTTCCCGAACTGCGCGAACAGCAGGCGATCTCATCGTCGGGCGAAAGTAATGTCGTTGAGTTTAATCGCGCTTAGTCAGGTAAAATCAGACCTCTAAATTATTTATACCCTGGATCTAAACGATGCCGTACCCCACCATTGAAAATTTTATTGGCAACACCCCACTAGTGAGGCTGCAGCGCTTGCCGGGTAACACTGATAATGTGATCCTGGCCAAGCTGGAGGGGAATAACCCTGCTGGGTCGGTTAAAGATCGCCCCGCACTGAATATGATTCAGCAGGCCGAGGCGCGTGGTCAGATCAAACCGGGTGACACACTGATCGAGCCGACCAGTGGTAACACCGGTATTGCGTTGGCGATGGCCTCTGCAATTAAAGGCTACCGGCTGATTCTGGTGATGCCGGCCCATATGAGTGTTGAGCGCCGCGCCAGCATGGCGGCCTACGGTGCTGAAATTATATTGACACCGCAGGAGGGCAGCATGGAGGCGGCAATTGATCGTGCGCGCGAGATGGTCGCCAATGGTGAAGGGGTGATGCTGGATCAGTTTTCAAACCAGGATAACCCCAGCGCACATTACAGCGCTACTGGCCCTGAGATCTGGCGCGATACTGATGGCAACATTACCCACTTTGTTAGCTCGATGGGAACAACCGGTACCATCATGGGTACGTCACGTTTTCTGAAAGAGCAGAGCCCTGAGATTCAGATCGTCGGCGTGCAGCCGATGGAGGGGGCGCAGATCCCCGGTATTCGCCGTTGGCCAGAGGCGTATCTGCCGAAGATTTATGATGCACAGCGTGTCGACCGCATCATTGATGTGAGCCAGCAAGCGGCGGAAGCGACCACGCGTGAACTGGCACGGCGTGAAGGGATCTTTGCCGGGATCTCATCCGGTGGTGCAGTGAGTGCTGCATTGCAGCTTTCTCAGGAGGTGAGCAATGCAGTGATAGTGGTGATCATCTGCGACCGGGGGGATCGTTACCTGTCGACACCTGTTTTTTCAGCTGCGTCCCATTCAGTTTAATCTCAGGGGTTAAAATGGCACGTAAGCAGAAGCGTTCGCGTAAACGTTCATCCAGAAACAGAGGGCGGGTTGACCTTAAGCAGAGCAGCTACGCTGCAGTCGAGTCACTCACTCATGATTCACGAGGGGTTGCCCACCTGCATGGAAAAGCGGTCTTTATTGATGGCGCGTTGCCGGGTGAAGAGGTGCTCTTTTCGTATCTCAAACGTAAAGGCAGTTACGATGAGGGGGGCGTTGTCCATGTGATTAAAGCATCGCCTGAGCGGGTGGAGCCGGGGTGTCCTCACTTTGGCATTTGCGGCGGTTGTAGTCTGCAACATATGGCCGCCGAGGCGCAGATCCACGCCAAGCAGCAGGTACTGCTCGATAACCTC
>DRLG01000200.1 GCA_011053135.1 Chromatiales bacterium | reverse complement strand
CGCACCCTGGGTGCGACGCATGTGGAGAAAAGTAGCGCACATGCGGTGAGCAGTGATGCGCCAAAACTCTGCTCAATTGATGACCCCGACTGCGAAGCGTGCCAATAATAAGGAGCCACTCATGTTGAACTGGGATAACCCATTAAGTAGCGCCAGTGTGGCGAAAATCTCTGATGAGGCCGTTGTTGAACCGGCAGTACAGCGCATCATTGATGAGCTTGATCAGACCGATACACATCACCTTCCTCCGGTGCGGGCAGAGGATAAACGGGTGGTGAATGGTGTCGCAGATATCAATCAGCTAGCGCCATTTAAGTATCCGTGGGCGTGGAAATATTTCCTTAATGCCAATAAGAACCACTGGACACCGCTTGATATCAATATGACCCAGGATGTACAGGATTATCACAACAAGCTTAACGATAATGAGCGCCATGTGTATGAGAATGTGCTGGCCTATTTAACCACCTCCGATATTCTGGCGATGCGTAATGTCGGTCTGGCGGTGATGGAGAAGATGAGTGCGCCTGAGTTACAGATCTACCAGGCGCGTCAGGTCTATGAAGAGGCGCTACACACCTGGACCTATCAACACTGCATTGAAACCATCGGTATTGAACAGGGTGAGATCTATAACCGTTATCGAGTAGTGCCCGAGATCCACTCGAAGATCAAGATTGCGAATCGACGCCTTAACTCGGTGCTGCGCCCGGATATTGACCTGACGAATCGAGATGATCTGCACGACTTTCTGATGTCATATCTCTTTTTTGCAGCAGTATTTGAGGGGTGCTGGTTCTTTAATGGCTTTAGTCCGATCTTTGCATTGCAGCGCCGCGGCTTGATGAAGGGAACGGCAGAGCAGCTGCAGTACATTATGCGAGATGAGGTGATGCACTGCGGCTTTGGCATCCGCACCGTTAAACAGTTAATGCAGGAAGAGAACATCAGGCCAGACCCCACGGCACTACGCGAGATGTGGGATGAGGCGGAGGCCGCAGAGAGCCGCTATGCGAATTATATTCTGCGCGAGCCGATGCTCGGCTACGATGCAGAGCAGCACATTGAACAGTTCCGTTTTATCGCCAACCGTCGCGCCCGTCAGCTCGATTTTGAGGAGCCATTTCCCGGCGCTGAATGTGCATTGCCGTGGCTGGATGAGCAGTCAAACATCCGCAAAGAGAAGAACTTCTTTGAGACACGGGTGACAGAGTATCAGACCGGTGGTGGCCTGAGCTGGGATTAAGCTGCGTCGGGAGTCAACCAGGGGTGGTGAAAACGGTGCGCTTATCTGCGCTGTAAATCACGTATAATCACCCACTCTATTTTTATGGGTGGTTATATAAAGCCCGCTATTGAGTGTTGCTGCCGATGAGCTTTTCTGAACTGGGTCTTACCGACCGCCTGTTGCGTGCCGTTGAAGCTGAGGGGTACGATAAGCCGACGCCAGTACAGAAAAAGGCGATCCCTGTGATACTGTCGCGTCGTGATGTGATGGCTGCCGCAGAGACCGGCAGCGGTAAAACAGCAGCCTTTTCACTACCGCTATTGCAGAATCTGGCTGAAGGTGAACAGGCCAGTGCCAACAGGGTGCGGGCGTTGATTTTAACCCCGACACGAGAGCTTGCCGCACAGGTGGGGGAGTTTGCCGCGCGCTATAGCCAGCACCTCTCGCTGCGTTCGACGGTGGTTTTCGGTGGGGTGAAGATCAATCCTCAGATGAAAAGGTTACGTGGTGGGGCTGATCTGCTGGTGGCAACCCCGGGGCGTCTGCTGGACCTCTATCATCAGCGTGCGATCCGCTTATCGACAGTTGAAACGCTGGTGCTGGATGAGGCTGACCGCATGCTCGATCTGGGCTTTACCGATGAGGTCACTAAAATCATCTCGCTGTTACCGCAACATCGTCAGAACCTCCTCTTCTCAGCGACCTTCTCGCCCGACATTCGCCGCCTTGCGGGAGCTCTTCTGCGTAACCCTGTTCAAATCGAAGTCAGCCCACGGAATGCAGCGGCCAGCGCTGTCAAACAGTCCGTTTTTGAAGTCGACAAGGCTCGGAAAACGGCGCTGCTAAGTCATTTGATTCGTCGTGGTGGCTGGGAGCAGGCGCTGGTTTTTACTCTGACGAAACGCGCTGCCGACCGCCTGGTCAGGCAGCTTGAGGAAGATGGGATTAGCGCGATTTCGATTCATGGCGATAAAAGCCAGGGGGTGCGCACCCGGGCATTGGCGACATTCAGGGCGGGAGATGTACGCATTCTGGTCGCGACTGATGTTGCGGCGCGCGGCCTGGATATCGTGCAGCTGCCGTATGTGGTTAATTTTGATCTGCCTAAAGTGGCGACTGATTATGTCCACCGTATCGGCCGCACCGGGCGTGCAGGTCTGCAGGGTGAGGCGATCTCATTGGTTACCGCTGATGATGTCAAACAGCTAGCCGCAATCGAGACGGTGATTCAACAGCAGATCACTCGTGAGCAGGAGGTGGGGTTTGTGCCGCGGCAGGTGGTTCCCATCACCCAACCGCGTGCCGGTGGCCCAAAGAAACCCAAAAAACCCAAAAAACCCAAAAAACCGAAACAATTTGCAGCTGAAAAGCCGGGCAGGAGAAACCGAACAGGTCGAGCTGTTAAACCCTCTCATAAGCGGGTTGTGAACCGCGCTCCAGGAAGAGGGGGGAGGTAGGTCGCAGAGAGGGCACTGCCAGGCTGTCGCTATTGGCAGGGTGCTGGAGCTTAGAGCGCACCAGTATGAGGTTGTGCATGCTGCAAAAACAGAAGCGCTCTGCCCCCTTGTTGCCGATGATACAGCCCCCCATGCGATAGGTACGACAGGCTCCCGGCGGTCGTTACTCATAAAACCCACTCTCCCGGTCGATATGCTTGATAGTTATTTCAGGCCGGCATGCTGCCACCAGAGTCGATTTCCAGTGGTGCAACTACATCATGAAACCCGCCTGATAACCACTATTAACAGAAATAGACCGTTAATGGAGTCTTCTTATGCGATGGGTAAAGAGATCCTCACTGAAATGGCTGCTAGTTTCGCTGCTGTTTAGCCATGCGTTAATGGCAGAAAGAGAGCTGTATGATAGCTATGAGATTGGTGAAGGTGGACGTCTTTATGACAACTGGGCAGCGGAGCTAGGGGTTTCAGCACCGACCAGAACACATCCCGGTTATAACGACTACAAAGGTAAACAGCGAGGGGCTGTCACCTGGCGCTGTAAAGAGTGTCACGGCTGGGATTATCGTGGTGCAGCGGGAAACTACGGCGTTGGTGAGCACTACACCGGCACACAGGGGATTTTTGCTGCGCGCAGAACCTCGATACCCGAGGTGCTTGCTACACTAAAGAACGATAACCACCTGTTTGATCAGTTTCTGCCAGCCAGACAGCTAGAGGCGGTAGCGGCCTTTGTGGTGTTGGGACAGGTCGATATGCGCCGTTTTATTCACCCCATCACAAAAAAGATTTCAGGCGATGCGCGAAAAGGGCGGTTGACCTATCTGGAGCAGTGCTCACTCTGCCACGGCAGTGATGGCAAAACACGCAATCTCTCTCGCGTAAAAGGAAAGAAACGCTATCTGGGAGAGGTTGCACAGCATAATCCCTGGAAAACCATGCACAAAATTCGCTTTGGTCACCCCGGTAAATTTTATAGCAATAAGTATGATCCAGAGGGGCGGCCGCGGCTCAATATGCCTGCGATGTTAGGTGTGGTGACGTTACAGGATCAGATCGATCTGCTGGCCTATCTCTCAACGTTGCCCGTCAAATAGTGCGCTAACCGCTGTGGAACAGCGTGCACTGGATTGCCCCGAACAGAAGGGAAAAGGACTCTGTTGAATAGTGCTAAAACAGTGAAATAGTGGCAAAATTCGCCCCTATGAAAAGAACGATGCAATTCCTCTCACTGCCCAACGGTGCTACTGCCGACGCTGATGTGCTGATTCTTCCGGTACCACATGAACAGACCGTGACCTATAAGTCGGGTACCGCCAATGGACCCGCGGCGATATTAGCGGCGAGCGAGCAGCTGGAGTTTTATGAAGAGGATATGGGCTGGAGTCCACTACTGCACCTTAAACTCGCAGTGCTGCCTGCGGTTGAAGATGTAGCGGAGGAGCCGCTGGCGGCATATCATCGCCGTCTCGCGGAGACGGTTGCTCAGCTACCCGAAGAGGCGCTGTTGATCGCACTGGGAGGGGAGCATTCCATTACGCCAGAGATGCTATTTGCACGCATGCCTGCCGGTGGAACGGTGGTGCATATTGATGCTCATGCGGATCTTCGCCCCCGCTATCACGGTTCGATCTATAACCACGCCTGCCCGATGTATCGTATCAGAGAGCGGGGTTATCAACTGATACAGATCGGTGTCCGCTCACTGCATGCCGATGAAGCGGCGATGATTGCGGCCGACGACGGCATCACCACCTGGTTTGATCGCCCCCTGCAGCAGCCGGCAGTGTGGCAGGCGCTACTTGATCAGCTGGCCACCCTCAGCGGCCCGCTCTGGTTGAGCATCGATATGGATGGTTTTGACCCGGCATTGATTGCCGGTGTGGGTACACCGCAACCGGGAGGGTTGTCGTGGCATCAGGGGCTTGATCTGCTGCAGACCCTCACCAATAACCGCGCGGTAGATCTACGCAATATCGATATTGTAGAGCTTGCACCTGAGCCGAGCCGGGTATCTGAGATGATGGCTGCCAAACTGGTGCTGAAATGTATCTCATACTGGGGGAGCGCTAACGGTTACGCCCAGCGCCCAAAGGATGGGTCGCAAGTCGGGGTTGATGATGAGTGATCAAAAGTGGCGCGTGAGTGATGCCGCAAAACTCTATCAGGTGGCGGGCTGGGGCGGTGGATTTTTTAATGTTAATGATGGCGGCAATGTTGAGGCGGTAGCAAACGGTAACCGTGTTGATCTCAAGAAGCTCTGTGATGAACTGGCGGTGCAGAATCTCCACCCACCACTGCTCCTCCGTTTCTCTGACCTGCTAAAAAAACGGATGGAGCAGATTCATAAGCGCTTCACCATCGCACGCGAAGAGGCGGCATATCAGGGTAAATATTACGGTGTCTATCCAATAAAAGTGAATCAGCAGCGACAGGTGGTTGAAGAGATCATCGAGTATGGTGCTGCCTTTAACTGGGGGCTGGAGGCGGGTTCCAAGCCGGAACTGCACGCGACGTTGGCGATGCTAGAGGATGTTGAAGGGTTAATCATCTGTAACGGTTATAAAGACCAGGAGTTTATCGAGCTGGCGTTGATGGGTTTAAAGATGGGCAAGCGCATTTTCATCGTGATTGAAAAACCGAATGAGCTTGAACTGATATTAAACACTGCGCAGCGGCTACAGGTGAAACCGTTGATTGGGCTACGCTGCCGGCTTGCCGCCAGCAGTAAAGGAAAGTGGGATAGTTCAGGCGGTGATCTGTCGAAGTTTGGTCTTTCGCCTTCGGAGTTGCTGGATGCGATCAACAAACTAAAAGAGGCGGGGCAGTTATCATCGTTGAACCTGCTCCATTTCCATATCGGCAGTCAGGTGCCGGAGATCAGCAGTATTAAGGATGCCATGCAGGAAGCGGCGCGATACTTTGTGGAGGCGCGTCGCCTTGGTGCCCCAATCGCGTTTATCGATGTCGGCGGCGGACTGGGGGTAAACTACGACGGTAACATCGCCTCAGTTAACTATAGTCTGCAGGAATACGCCAATGAGATTGTCTGGACGATGCAGCAGGTCTGTAATGAAGAGGGGCTGGAACACCCTGATATTATCTCGGAATCGGGACGTGCTCTGGTAGCACATCACGCCGTATTGATTGTGGATGTACTGGGTATTACGAAACGTATGAGTGACCAGCCACTACAGCCACCCGCTGATGATACTCCCTCTCAACTTCGTCAGATATGGGAGACGCTGAAGGAGCTGGATGAGATGTCGCCACGCGAAGCGATGCATATCGCCATCTCACTGCGTGAGGATATGAATAAGCTGTTTAGTCTTGGTCACGCCACGCTCTCCGATCGCGCTTTGATGGAAGATATCTACTGGCATCTGGTTAACACCGTTATGCAGCGACTGGATGAGCATGAGATTGAACAGTTGATGCCGGAATTAAGGACTCAGGCTGCGGACCGTTACTTCTGTAACTTTTCGGTATTTCAGTCACTGCCAGATGCGTGGGCTATTAAACAGGTTTTCCCGGTGATGCCGGTTCATCGTCTCGATGAAGAGCCCACGCAGGATGCGATACTGGTGGATGTGACCTGTGATTCAGATGGGACATTACTTAATTTTCCGTTAGAAAACGGCCACGCAAAGACATTACCGCTGCATGCTGAAAACCCAGGAGAGCGTTACCTGCTCGGGATATTTTTAACCGGGGCTTATCAGGAGATCCTTGGCGATCTGCATAATCTTTTTGGCGACACCCATGCGGTGCATATTCGTATGGATGGCGAACAGTATGAGCTTGAGCAGGTGGTTGAGGGTGAGACGGTTGCCGATGTGCTGAACTATGTGCAGTTTCATGAAACCGTCCTGGTTGACCGGATGCGGCGTCAGGTGCAGGAGGCGCGTAGTGAAGGGCGTATCAACGCTCGTGAAGCCAACACTTTTTTACGCTTTTATCAGGAGGGGTTAAAAGGGTATACCTATCTGGAAGAGGACACCCCGACGGTTCCGTTTAGCCCGGGCTAAACGGACGATATCGCTATGAAAGGCGCCTCTCATAATCGTGATAGTCGAAATGGCGTACCACTTCTATCTCTCCATCTTCATGCCGGACGGCAATGGCAGGGTGGTTAACTCCGTTGAACAGGGTGCTCTTTACCATGGTGTAGTGCAGCATATCTTCAAAGATCAAGCGGTCACCGATCTTTAATGGCTGATCAAATGAGTAGTCGCCAATCACATCACCCGCAAGGCAGCTCGCTCCTCCGAGTCGATAGGTAAAAGGTTTTTCTGTGGGGAGTGCCGCACCGCGCAGTGCGGCTCGGTAAGGCATCTCAAGCACATCGGGCATATGGGCGGTGGCGGAGATGTCCAGTAGCGCAATCTGAACGCCACCACGCTCCATCACATCGAGCACCGTGCAGACCAGGGTGCCACAGTCCCAGGCGATGGCGGAGCCCGGTTCCAGCACCACCTCTAATGAGGGGTGGCGTTCGCGGAAAGCCTTTAGGAGATCGATCAGCTGGGCCACATCATAGCCTTGTCGCGTCATCAGGTGCCCGCCGCCAAGATTAATCCATTTCAGTTTCTCAAGCAGGTGGCCAAAATGGTGTTCAACCGCCTCAATCAGTCGTCCGGTCGCATCAGCATCGCATTCACAGAGCGCATGCAGATGTAGCCCCTCAATACCGGCCGGAAGAGCTGCGCTGAGTGCTGCTGCGGGTATGCCGAGGCGGGACTGTTCATCGCATGGATTATAGAGAGCGGTCTCAACTTCATTAATGGCAGGGTTTACACGTAGGCCGCATGAAACATGAGCTGTTTGATCTGCAAAACGGTGCCACTGGCTGAGCGAGTTAAACGAGATACGGTCGGCAAGTTTAACCAGTTCAGGAAACTCAGCATCGCTATAGGCGGGTGCATAAAGATGAAGGTGCCCGCCGAAGTGCTGTTGAGCAAGGCGTGATTCGTTATACGAGCTCGCCGCGCAGCCGGAGAGATAGTGGCGTATGAGCGGAAAGGTGGACCACATCGCAAACCCTTTTAGTGCAAGGAGTATGGTGCAGCCCGCTTCACGTTGTACGCGATCGATCAGCTCAAGGTTATCCCTGAGATTTCTCTCCTCCAGCAGATAGCAGGGCGAGGGTGGTTGACGTTGGTCTGCCATCGCTTAAGTGAGCTTTCTGATTTATTCGTGTGGAAGCGTATCGATATCGATATCACACGCCACATCATGCCACGGCAGGCCAAATTTATTCAGGTCATCCATAAATGGGTCGGGATCAAACTGCTCCATGTTCCAGACGCCTGGCTTTTTCCACTTTCCTTCCAGCATCATCTTGGCACCAATCATCGCAGGGACCCCCGTGGTGTATGAAACTCCCTGCGCATTGGTCTCTCTGTAGCAGCTTTCATGGTCACTGACGTTATAGAGGTAGCGAGATAGCGCTTTCCCCTCTTTTGACCCTTTGATGATACAGCCGATGTTGGTTTTCCCTTTAGTACGTGGGCCGAGTGTTGCAGGATCGGGTAGCAGCGCATTAAGGAACTGTAATGGCACGATCTGTTGTCCCTGAAACTCGACCGGTTCGATGCTATCGAGGCCGATATTCTGGAACACTTCGAGATGTTTCAGATAGCTGTCACCAAAGGTCATCCAGAAACGCATACGTTTTACCCCTGGGATGTGCCTGGCGAGCGACTCCATCTCCTCGTGGTAGAGCAGAAACATCTTGCGTGGGCCGATCTCCGG
>DRLG01000199.1 GCA_011053135.1 Chromatiales bacterium | reverse complement strand
GAGGGCATCACAACCGCTTAACAACGCCTCAATGTGCGGCGTGGTGGAGCCGGCATCGGTCAACACACCCAGTTTATGATCACCATCGGAAAAGAGAAACTGGCTCGGCTCGCGTGCATCGTGCGGCACTGGAAAAGGGGTGACCTCAAGATCACCGATCGCAAACCGCTCATGGCTGCTACAGATATTCAGCGCGGGTAACGTGCCACCTGAAAACGACATGGCACTGCCATGAGTCGCCCATACTGGAATCTGAAAACGCCGCGCCAACGCCGCCACACCACTGATATGGTCGCCATGCTCATGCGTCACCAGGATTGCCGTAATCGTCTGCGGCGCTACTCCAAGCCGTGCAAGGCGCTGCACCGTCTGTTTTACTGAGAAGCCGCAATCAACCAGCAGGCAGGTACCACCCTTTTCAATCAGAGTGCCGTTACCACGGCTACCACTGCCGATGGATGAGAAACGCATCCGCCTTCAACGCCCGTTAACAAGTAGCGATGTTTAGTGGCTATGGCCACCGCCACCACCACCGCCCCGACTCGCGGGCTGATGCGGTGCGGATGGAGCTGGCAGCGTGATGGGTGTTGTGACTGGTTCTGCATCCGGGGATGGCACCGAGAAGCGCTCACTAAGGGTGGGGGCTACCAGGTCGGGCGGATAGTCGAGTGGCCGGGTCATCTTGCTCTCTTTGTACGACTCATCCGGCGTGGTTGAACAGCCATTCAGCAGCAGCGCGCCCAGCGAGAGAGCCACTGCCGCCAGCAGCGTACTGGAACCGATTTTCTCTCTCTTCATTAAATCACCGCCTCATCTGCCGCACGCTTCGCCGCACGCAGTGTCTGGTGATAATTTTCGGAGAGCGGTGTAAGTGGCAGACGAATCCCTGCCGGAATCATCCCCATGTCGTGCATCAACCACTTCACCGGAATGGGGTTGGCCTCAACAAAGAGATCCTGATGCAGCGCCATCAGATGGTTATTGATCGCTTCCGCAACGTGGCGGTCACCCACTCTCGCCGCATCACACATCGCACGCATCGCTTTTGGCGCGATGTTAGCTGTCACTGAAATAACCCCCTTACCACCTTCAAGGATGAGATCCATCGCCGTCGCGTCATCACCGCCATACAGGTCGATACGCTCACCACAGCAGTCGAGGATTTCACGCGCCCGCTGTAGATTACCGGTCGCCTCTTTCACCCCAACAATATTTGAAATCTCAGACAATCTTTTGATCGTGTGCGGCAGCATGTCACACACCGTCCGCCCCGGCACGTTATAGAGGATCTGCGGAATCGGTACCGCTTCGGCAATCGCCACGTGATGCTGGTAAAGCCCCTCCTGAGTCGGCTTATTGTAGTAAGGTGCGACCAGCAGACAGGCATCGGCACCGGCCTCCATCGCACTGCGTGTCAGCGCAATCGCCTCACGGGTGCAGTTAGAGCCGGTACCGGCAATCACCGGGATACGTCCGGCTACCAGCTCGACGACGCGACGGATCACATTGCAGTGCTCCTTTTCATCAAGGGTTGCCGACTCACCGGTGGTCCCCACGGCAACAATCGCATTGGTACCGTTGTCGATATGGAACTCCACCAAATTGCTCAACGATACGTCGTCCAGCGAACCGTCATCGTGCATCGGCGTTACTAGCGCCACCATACTGCCGTGAAACATCTATAATCTCCGTCTAACACCTTACTACTGGAACAACCAGACTTTGCCGCAGCAGTATACTACTTTTCCAATAATCAAATAAGCGACTACACTGATAATTCGCAACATTTCAACAGTTTCTCAGCAGCTACGCTTCACGTATGATAAAAGAGATTATCACGCCCTATTTAAGAGGACTCTGGATTTGACTCAACACCTCGTTATCAGCGCCGTTGGTAAAGACCAGCCCGGCATCGTTAACTCACTTTCGCGCTCAATCTTCGAGACGCAGTGCAACATCATCGACAGTCGCATGGCGGTACTGGGCGGTGAGTTTGCCATCATCCTGATGGTTTCAGGGGAGGCATCTGCAATATCCCGCCTCACCACTCTGCTGGCCGAAGCGGCAGAAGAGCTGGGGCTGGCGATCACCACCAAAACCACCAACGCACGCCAGGCCACCCCAGCGCTGCTGCCCTACACCATTGAAGCGGTGGCGCTGGATAACCCTGGGATCGTCTATCAACTGGCCAGCTTTTTATCCAGCAGAGAGATCAACATCGAAAACCTGACGACAAAGTCCTACGCCGCCGCCCATACCGGCACCCCAATGTTTGCGCTCACCATAACGGTTGGTATTCCCACCGATCAAAAAATTAACGCCCTGCGCGAGGCTTTCACCGAGTTCTGTGATGAGCTGAATATCGACATCACATTCAAACCCGCCAAAGGACAGTAATACGGCTGATAACTATTGCGAGCACTACGAGTCGCGTGATAAACAGAGATCAACATCCATTATTAGAGGCCCCTTATGAGTGAACTCTCCATCGGCAAAGCAGTACCCGATTTTGAAGCCGTCGCGACTGGCGATAAAATAATCAGACTATCCGAGCTTGCGGGTAAAAATATTGTGATCTATTTTTACCCGCGGGACAGTACCCCCGGCTGCACCCGTGAAGGGCAGGATTTTCGTGACCACTACAATAAGTTCAAACGACAGAAATGTCTGATCTTCGGTGTCTCTCGCGATAGCATCAAATCACATGAGAACTTTAAGGCAAAACAGGCGTTCCCCTTTGATCTGATATCGGATAAAGAAGAGACGCTCTGTGATCTTTTTTCCGTCATAAAAATGAAAAATATGTATGGTAAAAAGGTGCGTGGCATTGAGCGTAGCACTTTCCTGATCGATGCTAACGGCACTCTTCAACATGAATGGCGTGGCGTTAAAGTACCGGGACATGTTGAAGAGGTGCTCGAATCTGTTAAGTCTCTCAACAAACTGCAGTAGGCCATGGCTATCAACAGCAACTCAGTAAAGAAGTTTTTTGTTCTGGATACCAATGTGCTGATGCACGACCCCTCCTCGATCTTCCGCTTTCATGAGCACGATATCTTTATACCAATGATCGTGCTTGAAGAGCTGGATAACAATAAACGCGGCACCTCTGAGGCGTCGCGTAATGCGCGCCTGGCAAGCCGCTTTATTGAAGAGCTAATGAGTGATGGTGCAAAACGTGAAATTGAAAAAGGGCTAAAACTACCAGCACCCGAGAGTGGCGATGCCACTACTGGCCGTCTCTTTTTACAGACGCGCACGCTTACCACTGAACTGCCGCAAAACCTGCCTGGTAACAAGGCTGATAACGAGATTCTCTCCACTGCTCTGGCACTTCAGAAAGAGGATACGCAGAGGGTTGTCACTATCGTCTCTAAAGATATCAATCTACGCATCAAGGCAGTTGCCCTCGGTATCCCCGCAGAAGATTATCGGGTCGATCAGGTGCTGGATGATCTTAGCCTGCTTTATAGTGGCCAGAGCAGACTGGAGAGCGACTTCTGGGATAAGAATAGTAAAGCGCTTTCATCATGGAAAGAGGGCAACAGAACCTTCTATAAAATCACCGGCCCTGAGGTCGCGCAGTGGTATCCAAACCAGCTGATTCATGACGAGCAGGAGGCGGGCTTTGAGGCAATTGTTCGTACGGTTGAAGAGGAGTGTGCAACGATCGAACTCTGCAATAATTACCGCACCGACCACCACAATGTCTGGGGCATTAATGCGCGCAACCGTGAGCAGAACTTTGCTCTCAACCTGCTGCTTGATCCCGAGGTGGACTTCGTTTCACTACTCGGCAATGCTGGCACCGGTAAAACACTGTTAACGCTTGCGGCAGGACTTGCGCAGGTACTGGATGAGCGGCGCTATCATGAGATCATTATGACCCGCGTGACTATCCCGATGGGAGAAGATATCGGCTTTCTCCCCGGCACCGAAGAAGAGAAGATGGCGCCGTGGATGGGGGCGCTAATGGATAACCTGGAGGTGCTCTCAAACGCAGAAAGTGGTACATGGGGACGCGCGGCAACCAACGACCTGCTCTCCAACCGAATCAAGATACGTTCGCTTAATTTTATGCGCGGGCGCACTTTTCTCAATCGATACCTGATCATTGATGAAGCGCAGAACCTGACCTCTAAACAGATGAAGTCCTTGATCACCCGTGCCGGGCCAGGGACAAAAGTGGTCTGCCTCGGCAATACCGCACAGATCGACACGCCCTATCTTACCGAGACTACTGCCGGCATCACTTATGTTGTTGATCGCTTCGCTAACTGGGCACATAGCGGCCATATTACGCTGGTGAGCGGTGAACGGTCACGGCTGGCAGACTACGCCTCGGATATTCTTTAGTGGGTTAAAATGTGAACTACGACGGCTGATTCTCTACCGTCGGCGGCGGTTCAGTTTCAATCAGTTCATCAGAGCGTGGCCATGAGTTCATCAACGCCTTCACCAGCGTCGCCAGTGGGATCGCAAAAAAAACACCCCAGAACCCCCACAGACCACCAAAAACAAGCACGGCAGTGATGATCGCAACCGGGTGAAGATTGACCGCCTCAGAGAATAACCACGGCACCAGCACGTTGCCATCGAGCGCCTGGATCACGCCGTATGCTGCCATCAAATAGGCAAAATCTGCGCTCCACCCCCACTGAAAATAGGCGATGATCGCCACCGGGAAGGTCACGGCAGCTGCGCCAATATAGGGAACCACGACAGAGAGCCCCACCAACGCGCCCAGTAGCATCGCATACTGGAGTCCCATTAATGCAAACACAATAAATGAGACGACACCGACAATGATAATCTCTAGAAATTTCCCTCGGACATAGTTGCCAATCTGCAGATCCATCTCTTCCCAGATCTGGGTTGCGAGGCGCCGCTCTCGCGGCATCGCATCTGAGATCCAGCGAATAAAAAGCGCTTTATCCTTCAGAAACAGAAACACCAGCACCGGCACCAGTATCAGATAGATAATCAATATAAACAGGCCAGATATGGATGCCAGAGAAAATGAGACCACATGCTGTCCTGCATCAGCCACTGCTGATCGGATCGTATTCATCAACTCAGCAACCTGCGCCTCTGAGATAAAAGTGGGGTAATTGACCGGTAACAACAGCAGGCTCTGCTGCCCTTTCGCAATCATCGCCGGCAGTTCCTGTAGCAGTTGGCTTAACTGCCCAAAAAGCAGCGGCATCAAGCCGAAAATCAGCAGTAGTAACAGAGCGCAAAAGGGCATAAAGACCATTAGCACAGCAGGAAGACGGGCTATCTCACGACGCTGAATAGCGCTAACAAGCCCCTCCAGTAGATATGCGATCACTAAACTGGCCAGCAGAGGGGCTAACATCTCTCCCATAAAGATGACAATCGCAAACCCTGCCAGCAGCAACAGAGCAAGGATTACCCCTTCCTGATCAGTGAAGTAACGCCGAAACCATCTGACGATCACCTGAGCCATATTACAGTGAAGCCTCCCCTTTCATACCGAAAAAACACACCCTCATGACGAATCAGACATAATATACCAGCTTCAATTGATGACCTAGCAATCTCTGCCTACTAAAATAGCAG